>MNZK01000049.1 GCA_001873635.1 Porphyromonadaceae bacterium CG2_30_38_12
AGCTGCCACGGATGTTTTGTGTAAATAAACCTGCCAATACATTAACCTGCGAGCCACCAAAAACTTTTCGATAGAATAAATTCCTTTCACATCAACCACCAATTCATCGTGGTGCACGTTGAGCATTTTGATAATGCGCGCGGCACCAATAATACCCTCACTAACGCCCGAAAAAAAACTATCACGACTTAAATAATCTAACCTATCCATATCCAACTGTCCGGAAACTAACTGGTGCAGAAAGCGTTTGGGATATTTTTTAGTAAAAATAGCTATCGCAATATCTAATGTGCCTCCAAACTCGAGGTTTAATTTTTTCATCATGCGCAACGAAATTTCCTCGTGGCTAATACCCGTAACCAAACTATGCTCCAAGGCGTGCGAAAATGGACCATGTCCAATATCGTGCAATAAAATACATGCTTGAACGCCTTCAGCTTCAGCTTCTGTAATTTCGTGACCTTGCAAACGAAGTTGAGTTATAGCTTCGCTCATGAGATGCATTGCCCCCAGCGAATGTTGCATTCGCGTGTGTTGAGCTCCGGGGTACACAAATGACGACAATCCTAACTGCTTGATCCTATGAAGTCTTTGGAAATAGGGATGTTGTATAATATCGTAAAGAAATTCATTGGGGATAGTGATAAAACCCAAAACAGGGTCGTTGATAATTTTCCGTTTGTTAGGAAGTTTCATAAATTTTGTACTAAATAAAAAAACTGTGTAATGAATGCAAAATAACAATTTTTTTTTCAATATCAACTGATGCGACTTAAATTTTAACAAACAAAATCGTTAATTGAAACAAAGTGTAGCAAATAAGTCATTAAAAATCTATAATTTGAACACACTCATTTAAACAAAATGGTTGTAGTTGTGTCTTAGTATCCTAATGTAATTCATTAATCACAAATCTTTTAAAATTAATATTTTCACAATTATTTTTTAAATATGAGACGCACAATCATTCTTAGTATTTTATCTGTACTTGTTTCACAAATTTTTGCAGTATTAACTATCAAAGGAAAAATCATAGATTCGACAACGAAATCGCCCATCGATTTTGTCAATGTAGCGCTACTAAAAGCAGATACCGAACTCCATACAGCAGGGGTATCTACCGACACGAAAGGCAGTTTTTTATTACCACAAGTTCCCAAAGGAAAATACACCTTACGTGTGAGTTTTGTAGGCTACAATTCGCTAAACATACCCTTGAATGTTTCGGACAAGGAATTAGACTTGGGCGAAATAAAATTATTTGAAAACAGTAAAGCACTTAAAGAAATAGAAGTGCTTGGTCAGGGCTCACAAATGACTTTAAATATTGATAAGAAAGTGTTTACGGTTGATCAAAACATAGCTTCTGCAGGTGGTTCGGCTTCCGATGTATTGCAAAATATACCCTCGGTAGATGTGGATGGCGAAGGCAACGTATCACTTCGTAGCAATGG
Organism: Porphyromonadaceae bacterium CG2_30_38_12; assembly: GCA_001873635.1. Taxonomy (GTDB): domain Bacteria; phylum Bacteroidota; class Bacteroidia; order Bacteroidales; family Paludibacteraceae; genus Paludibacter. Next base: position 1,455 of record MNZK01000049.1, read on the forward strand.
TAGCGTAGAGGTTTGGATTAATGGTAAACCATCGGGGCTAACTGCCGACAATCGTGCTCAAGTGCTGCAACAAATGCCAGCCGAAAGCATTGATAAAGTTGAAATTATGACTAATCCATCTGCAAAGTTTAAGCCTGAAGGGACATCAGGAATAATCAACATTGTGTTGAAAAAAAAGCGCAAAGCCGGATATTATGGGAGCCTTTCGGCAGGTGGTATATGGGTGGATGGTACGAAACCAACAGCCACTTTGGGTGTGAGTGTGAATTACAGTAGCTCAAAATTAGATGCCTACCTCAATGTAGGTAAACGAGGTATGAATTTTAAAGGAGGCGGATACACCAATCGTTATGGTATAAACGGTTTGGACACCTTGTTTCAAACGAGTGATTTACTTCGTGGATATTCAGGATTGTTTGGTCGTGCAGGCATTGATTATCACCTAAACGAAAAACACACCATAAGTTTGTCTGGTTTTATTATGGATGGTTCGGGATATAGCGATTCAAAATACAGGAATACATTTCAAAATGCCTCAACCATCAAATACAGGTTATTCAATTTAGATAACACAGGAACTGGCACGCGCAATAGTTCTAGCTTAAACCTCGATTACAAATTAGACATAGATAAATTAGGATCAAACCTCATGGCCAGTTTAAGCTATTCGCCCCACAGCCGTACAGGTGCTGAGCATATTTTGCAAACGGAAGTAAAAGATGGCACAGTAAGCAACAATGTGTATCAGTATTACGAAGGAAACAATCAAGAGTACGAGTTCAAAATTGATTATACCAAACAGTTTACTGCCAATTCAAAACTTGAGTTAGGGGCTAACTCGTCCATCGAAACCAGAGAAAGTCCTGCTTGGGCTACAAATAACAAAACAAATCCTGCAAAAGAAATAAAATCGTACTATAATAATTTCATGGAATCGGATCAGGTACATGCCCTCTATGGAACTTATGGTAGTAAAATGGGTAAATTTAGTTATCAGGGTGGGGTGCGTGCCGAATATTTTTCGCGTAACTGGGATAACAGTTATTACGAAAGCGAAACAGCAACCAACATAACGACCATACATGGACCAAATTATAACAAGCTACAATTTTTTCCAAGCTTATTCATAGCCTACTCTTTACCAGCTAAAAATGAATTACAGCTAAACATCACGCGAAGAATTCAGCGACCACACGGCAGAGAAATCAATCCATTTCGTAGTTATTCCGATTCCACCAAAATTCAATATGGAAACCCAAATTTGCTACCCGAATCTTCTTCGGCATTTGAGATGAATTATGTAAAAAATTGGGATAATCATACTTTATCAGCCTCAGCTTATTATAGATTTACGGACAATGTGATGCAGCAAGTTCAATTTTTTAATGCCAACAACGTGATGGAAAGTACCACGATGAATGTATCGAAATCGCACAACATGGGATTGGAGCTTATTGCTAAAAATCGTATTATGAAAGTAATAAATTTAACTTCTACCCTAAATCTATACTACAACAAATTAGATTCGAGCAGTTATTCGAGCATTTACAATGCGTCGATACTAACAAAAACTCCCGAAAAAGAACTTTTTAGTTGGAGTTTGCGTTCTATGGCTAATGTAATTCTGAGCAAAACAACATTTTTACAACTGACAGGCGATTACGCTTCACCTCGCTTAATTTCGCAAGGAACGCAATCGGCGAGTTACGCTTTCGATTTGGGATTGCGACAGACATTTATGAATAAAAACCTAAGCTTAAGTTTGATGGCGCGCGATATTTTTAATACGCGCAAAAACACAAGCTATAGCTCGGGGGTAGGTTTTACACAAACATCGCTACAATACTTTATGGGACGAATGGTTGGGCTCACTGCAACATATAACTTTGGAAACATGAAACCAAAACAATCGCCGATAAAAAAAGAAAGTAGCGATATGAATATGGGAAGTGATAATGAATAATAGAACATACCAACTTACTGATTTTCTGCCCACTACACGCAAAGAAGTTGAACTTCGTGGGTGGGACGAATTAGATATAGTTTTTTTTACGGGCGATGCCTACATTGACCATCCTGCCTTTGGGGCAGCCGTGATTGGCAGAATACTCGAAGCCGAAGGTCTTAAAGTTGCCATTGTGCCACAACCAAATTGGCGTGATGACTTACGCGATTTTAAAAAAATGGGGCGGCCGCGTTTGTTTTTTGCCGTTTCGGGAGGCAATATGGACTCCATGGTCAATCACTACACTGCCAACAAGAGGCTACGTTCGGACGACTCCTATTCGCCCGATGGAAAAACCAACCTACGACCAGATTATGCTACGGTAACCTATTGTAACATATTAAAAAAATTATATCCCGAAGTTCCTATTTTAATTGGCGGCATAGAAGCATCGCTGAGGCGTTTCACACACTACGACTATTGGTCTGACACATTAATGCCCAGCATATTGGTTTCGTCAAAAGCCGACTTGCTTGTTTACGGAAATGGCGAAAAACCTTTGCGTGCCGTGTTGAAAAAAGTGCTCGAAGGACACTCGTTTTCTGAAATAACGGACATCCCTCAAACTTCTTATATAGCGAAAGAAATATCGCCAGCCAAATGGAATGATATTACCTTGGTGTCGCACGAAACATGCTTGATAGACAAAAAACTGTACGCTTCCAACTTTAAGCACATCGAGGAGGAGTCGAACCGCATTGAAGCTGACCGCTTGCTACAAAAAACGGGCAACCGATGGGTGGTTGTAAATCCACCTTACTCGCCTCTGAGCGAAGCAGAATTAGATGCGTCGTTCGATTTACCCTACACCCGTTTACCACATCCTAAATACAAGGATAAAAAAATTCCTGCTTACGAAATGATAAAGTTTTCGGTCAATATGCACCGAGGATGTTTTGGTGGTTGTGCCTTTTGTACCATATCAGCTCATCAAGGCAAGCATATTGTGTCGCGGTCAAAAGAATCGATTCTGAACGAGGTGAAGCATGTAACTGAAATGCCTGATTTTAAAGGTTATATAAGCGATTTAGGTGGACCATCGGCAAACATGTATGGATTGAAAGGCATTGACCAAGAAATTTGTAAAAAGTGTAAAAAACCTTCGTGTATCCATCCCAAAGTATGCTTTAATTTGGACACCGACCACAGCAAACTTATTGACATTTATCGCAGTGTGGATAAAATGCCTGGAATTAAAAAGTCTTTTGTGGGAAGTGGCATACGATACGATTTACTATTGAGCGATACAAAAAGCGAAGCTGCCAATGAAAGCCATCGCGAATACATTCGCGAGTTAATTTCAAAACATGTATCTGGCAGGCTTAAAATAGCACCAGAACACACTTCCGACAACGTGCTTAAACTTATGCGTAAGCCATCATTCGATTTTTTTGGAAAGTTTAAAGCGCAATTTGAGCAAATCAACAAAGAGGAGGGATTAAACCAACAACTAATACCCTATTTCATTTCGAGCCACCCTGGTTGCAAAAGCGAAGACATGGCTGACTTGGCTATACGAACCAAACAAATGGATTTTAAGCTGGAACAAGTGCAGGATTTTACGCCTACTCCCATGACTTTAGCAACCGAAATTTATTATTCCGGCTATCATCCTTATACTTTAGAACCCATTTTTACGGCAAAAAGTAAAAACGAAAAATTAGAACAGCGAAAATTCTTTTTCTGGTACAAAAAAGAATATAAACAGCAGATAATTAAAGATTTTCAACGAATGAAACGCCCCGATCTCCAACAAAAATTATTTGGAAGATAATAGCTTCAATTGTACACGTTTACGGGCACTATCCACTTCAAGGATTTGCACCTTAACATGCTGATGTACGGATACAATTTCGGTGGGATTGGAAATAAATTTGTCGGACATATTTGAAATATGTATCAAACCATTTTCTTTGATGCCAATATCCACAAAAGCGCCAAAATTAGTGATATTGGTTACTATCCCTGGCAATTCCATGCCTATTCGCAAATCAGCTATTGCTTTTACAGAAGCATCAAATTCAAAAACTTTGACCGATTCGCGTGGGTCGCGTCCAGGCTTTTCAAGTTCAGCAAGAATATCAGTGAGCGTAGGCAAACCAATTTTATCTGTTATATATCTTTGTTTATCAATAGATTGTATCAAGGGCTTGTTTTGAATAAGCTTACTTACATTTACTTTTAAATCTTTGGCCATTTGCTCAACTACCTGATAACTTTCGGGATGAACAGCAGAATTATCAAGTGGATTATCTCCATTTTGAATACGAAGAAACCCTGCACATTGTTCAAAGGTTTTTGTACCCATTTTAGGTACTTGCATCAATTCTTTCCGACTTTTGAAAGCTCCAATTTCAGTTCGATAATCTACAATATTTTGTGCCAACTGTGCACCAAGCCCCGAAATATAAAGTAGCAAATGTTTGCTCGCTGTATTGAGGTTCACTCCCACTCGATTGACAGCATTTTGGACAGTTTGGTCTAAGGATTTTTTGAGCAATGTTTGATCCACATCGTGCTGATATTGACCAACTCCAATGGATTTTGGCTCAATTTTGACCAACTCAGCCAACGGGTCCATTAATCGACGACCAATTGAAACGGCTCCGCGCACCGTAACATCGTAATCGGGAAATTCATCGCGAGCAATTTTAGATGCCGAATAAATGGAAGCACCATTTTCGCTCACCACAAAAACTTGCACTTCACGGTCGTAGCGAATATTTTGAATAAAATGCTCCGATTCGCGTCCGGCGGTTCCGTTACCAATGGCAATAGCCTGAATATCATAAGCTTCCACCATTTTTTGAATTTTGCGAGTTGCCTGAGCGTATTCGTTTTGAGGAGGATGGGGATACATAGTTTCGTTATGAATTAGCGAACCTTGCGCATCCAAGCACACCACTTTGCAGCCGGTACGAAATCCCGGGTCGATACCCAAAACGCGTTTCTGTCCCAAAGGTGGTGCAAATAATAATTGACGAAGATTTTCGGCAAACACGCGAATGGCTTCAGTATCAGCTTTCAACTTACTTTCAGAAGCAAATTCAGTTTCGATACTTGGTTTTAATAAACGTTTATAACTGTCCTTTGCTGCCTCAAAAACAGCCTCACCCATTGCATTCTTGCTTTTTACAAAAATTCGTTCTAATTTTTCGATACATTTATCGTCGTTGGGATTAATGGCAACACGCAAAAAACCCTCGGCTTCGCCCCTACGCATAGCAAGTAAGCGATGCGAAGAACAACGACTTAATTTTTCAGACATATCAAAATAATCACGGTATTTTTGTGCCTCTTCTTCTTTTACTTTTATCAGTTTGGACGAAATAACGCCATCGTACGAAAAACTTTTACGCACAGCATTACGCGCTGATTCACTTTCGGTTATCCATTCTGCAATAATATCTTGAGCACCCAATAATGCCTCATTTCCATCTTTTACTTTTTCGTTTATAAATGAAGAACATAAGCGTTGAATAGCATCCGAATTTTGTTTCATTATCTGGCGAGCAAGAGGTTCAAGACCTTTCTCACGAGCTATTTCGGCTCGAGTGCGACGTTTGGGTTTAAAAGGCAAATAAATGTCTTCTAACTCGGTAGCATTCCAACAACTTAAAATGCGGTTATGCAGCTCATCTGTTAGTTTATTTTGATCAGCTATCGTTTTTAATACCAATTCTTTACGCTTAACAAGTTCGCAAAGTTTATCGTATTGACGCTTTGTTTTTTCTAACTGCACCTCATCCATGTTGTCAGTCATTTCCTTGCGGTAACGGCTTATGAATGGTATAGTTGCACCTTCATCAAACAAATGAATTGCTTGCCTCACTTGTTTTTCTGTAAGTGAAAGCTTAGAGGCTATTAATGATATAATTTTAGGGTGTAAGGCAATCATCTCGAAAAGCGTAGCTATAAAGTTCTATAAATTCATTGATGCAAGCCATGTTTTGACAGATAAAGCAGCATTTTCGCCATCTATAGCCGAAGAAGTAATGCCACCGGAATATCCAGAGCCCTCACCAGCAGGAAATAAGCCAGCAAGTTGAGGGTGTTGTCCTGTTTCCGAATCTCGAGGAATGCGCACTGCCGCGGACGAACGAGTTTCCACGCCAACTACCACAGCATCATTGGTTAAATATCCATGAATTTTTCGATCGAACAATTTGAAAGCTTCACGCAAACGACTTGAGATATTTTCGGGTAACCAAAAATGTAGTGGCGATGAAATAAGCCCTGGCATATACGAAGAATCTGGTAAATCTGCCGAAACACGACCACGCACAAAATCGAGCATACGCTGCGCAGGAGCTGTTTGTCCTAATCCTCCATTATTTTTAAAAGCTAAATTTTCAAGGTATTGTTGAAATTTCAATCCTGCAATAGCACCATAATTTTGAAATTCAGCTGGTATATCCTCAGGCTTGATTTCAACCACAATGCCCGAATTGGCATAAGGCGAATTGCGTTTGGATGCCGACATACCATTCACTACAATCTCTTCAATACCTGTTCCGGCAGGCACTATACGCCCACCAGGACACATACAAAACGAATACACCCCTCTACTTTCGACTTGCTCCACCAAGCTATAACTGGCAGCAGGCAAATAAGGGTCGCGCACTTTACAATGATACTGGGCACTATCAATGAGCGCCTGAGGATGTTCCACACGCACACCCATAGCAAAACCTTTAGGCTCTAAAAGAACATTTTGTTTGTATAATATTTCATAAATATCATGTGCTGAATGTCCGGTAGCTAAAATCATAGCTTTGGCATCCAAAACCTTTCCGGAAGCTAATTTGCAACCACGTACCACATTATTTTCTATCAAAATTTCTGTCAGTTTTTCCTGATAATGTATTTCGCCTCCATGTGCTCGAATCGTATTCGTCATGTTCTCAACAATTTTCGGTAATTTATCCGAACCAATGTGAGGATGCGCTTCGTACAAAATTTCTTCGGAAGCTCCGTTGTGATGAAAAATTTCAAATATACGCTGTGAATTACCTTTCTTTTTCGATCGTGTGTATAACTTTCCGTCCGAAAAAGTACCGGCACCACCTTCGCCAAAACAGTAATTTGATTCTACATCGAGCCCCTTATTTCTGTTGAGATGCGCAATATCTAATTTTCGCTCCTCAGCTTTTTTTCCACGTTCCACCAAAATTGGTTTTAATCCGTTTTCGATCAGCTTCAACGCTGCGAACAAACCAGCCGGACCAGCTCCAATTATTAAAACAGGTTCAGCATGCTCAACATGCTGGTAAACAAATGGTTCGTAGGTGTTTGTGGGGGCAGGTTCATCCACATACACATCTAATAAAACATTCACTTTTGGAGATACAGAGCGAGCATCTATCGACTTTTTTAAAGTATGAATAGCACTGATTCTATCCGTAGTAATATTTAGACTTTTTGAAACTTCAGCGTATAATAATCCAGTTTTTTCTGCCTGTTCGGGTGTTAATATGAGTTGAATTTGAGTTTGCATAATATTTAATTAAAATTTTTCAATGCAAAGATACAATATAAACTTTAAATTGAGATTTAATTACACTACAATGGTTTTGGATTTAGAAAAATTAATAACAAAAATCAAATTATTTTTTTAGTTATAAAACAAAGCAATCTTAATTGCTAAATGTCGGTTTCATTCCGCTTAATAAAATTAATTTTTGCTTTTTTTATTCTGAAATTCTAACTATCTTTGCAGCTGAATAATATGAAAATAAACAGTTCAAAATATTTTTTGGAGCAATGCAACTTTCTATCAACTAATTGTTTAGAAAAAGTGCCCTTAAATACTTATATGCCAATATAAATCTGCACAGATTTGTGTTGGTTTTTTTTAATTGAAAATTTCCCCAACGTGTTATTTTATGAGCAATAAAAGTTTAGTTTCAATTGCCGATTACAGCAAACAAGAGATTTTGGCTATACTCGAATCGGCAGCCGATTTTGAGTTAACTCCAAACCGAAAAACCTTGGATGGTAAAGTCATTGCTACGCTTTTTTTTGAGCCTTCAACCCGCACACGACTGAGCTTTGAGACTGCCGTTATCCGGCTGGGTGGCTCTATTATAGGCTTTTCGGATGCAGCCACAAGTAGTTCGTCGAAGGGTGAAACACTCAACGACACCATCCACATGGTCAGTTGCTATGCCGATGCCATTGTAATGCGTCATCCGCTCGAAGGAGCAGCACGTTATGCAGCCGAAGTATCACCCGTACCCATTATAAATGCAGGCGATGGTGCAAACCAGCACCCTTCGCAAACCTTACTCGATTTATATTCCATTTTCAAAACGCAGGGTACCTTAGAAAATCTAAACCTCTGTTTAGTAGGCGATTTAAAGTATGGACGAACCGTTCACTCCTTACTGATGGCTATGTCGCACTTCAATCCATCATTTCGGTTTATTGCTCCCGAAGAGCTCAAAATGCCCGAAGAATACAAAGTTTTTTGCCGAAAAAAAGGAATAAAATTTTCCGAGACTTCCGAATTAAATGAAAACTTCGACGATGCCGATATTTTGTACATGACGCGTGTACAAAAAGAACGTTTTCTGGATTTAATGGAATACGAACGGGTTAAAAATGTTTATACACTTAAAAATGAGATGCTTGCTAATTCCAAAACCAATTTACGCATTTTGCATCCCCTTCCGCGCGTGAACGAAATTGACCCAGATGTAGATAGTAACGAAAAAGCCTATTACTTTCAGCAAGCTCAAAACGGCTTGTATGTGAGGCAGGCTATTTTGAGTAAAGTATTTAGATAATGTGCCAATAAAAATACTTTGCAAATATGGAAATAAAACTCACTGGAAATAAGATTGTAGATTTGACCTTTTCCTTGTCTCTAAAAATTATATCATTCACTGAGACACTTGAAGAAAAAAGAAAATTTGCAATTGCGAATCAATTATTAAGAAGTGGAACTTCGATCGGAGAAACACGATAGAACCACAAAACTGTGAAAGCAAAGCTGATTTTATTCATAAATTTAAAATTGCAGCCAAAGAAGCAGAGGAAACTGAGTATTGGTTATTACGATGCAAATATTCTTAAAATTATCCTTTTGAGATAGAATTACTAAAAAATATTAAAGAAATTCAGCGTGTTATTAATAGCATTTTAAATTCTGCAAAAACTAACAAACATGGCATTTAATTGGCAAATTAGAATATTGGCACATTAGCATATTGATTTATATGGAAAAAAAATTAAAAGTAGCTGCACTTAAAGACGGGACTGTAATTGATCACATACCATCAGGAAAACTATTCAAAGTAGTTCAAATACTACATTTAGATACCTGTATAAATCAAATTACACTGGCTAACAATTTGGATAGTAAAAAAATAGGTAAAAAAGGATTGGTGAAAATTGCCGACCGCGCTTTAGCCGAAAACGAAACAAACAAATTAGCTCTGATATGTCCTAATGCAAAAATTAACATTATTCGTAATTTTGATGTGGTGGAAAAACGTCCGTTAATTTTACCAGACGAAATACGTGAAGTTGTTCAATGTCCAAATCCTGTTTGCATTACGAATCATCAACCCGTAATTACTCGATTTTTTGTTTTAAAAGATAACGACCAAACAAGATTAAAATGCCGCTACTGCGAGCGCGAAGTGAAAGTAGAAGAGGTGAAGATAAAGTAATGTGTAGAATTGTAAAATGAAAAAAAAAGAAAGCTCGCATATTAGTTGGAAACCCGGAACTTTGATATACCCGTTGCCAGCAGCGCTAATTTCGTGTGGAAGTAGTACCGAAGAATATAATATGCTCACATTGAGTTGGATGGGAACAATTTGCTCGAATCCGCCCATGTGTTATATTTCGGTGCGTCCGGAGCGACATTCGTACGAAATTATTAAACGTACAGGCGAATTTGTTATTAACCTGACGAATGAAGATATGGCTTATGCAACCGATTGGTGTGGTGTGAAAAGTGGCAGAGATTTTAATAAATTTGCCGAAATGAAACTTACGCCTCTAAAAGGGGAAATGGTAAATGCTCCAATTATCAAAGAATCACCGCTTTGCATCGAGTGTAAAGTGAAGAAAATTATTCCGCTTGGTTCGCACGATATGTTTATTGCCGATGTAGTGAATGTACAAGCCGATACAAAATACATTGATGCTGAAACAGATACCTTTGATTTGTCCAAAGCAAAACTGATAGCGTATTCGCATGGACACTATTACAAGTTAGGCGAAGAGATTGGAAAGTTTGGGTGGACGGTGCAGAAAAAAAAATCTTAAATTCTCAGCAAGGGGTAATGTAAGAGTGCACTTTAAATTAGAAAATAAAATTAAACAATTATATAAATAAAACAAATCAAAAGTTCCTTCTGTGTAGGGATTTAGGGAGGCTTAAAATGAAAAGAGACCAGATTATTTTTGACATTATCGGACGTGAAAAACAGCGTCAGATGAAAGGTATTGAGTTAATTGCTTCGGAAAATTTCGTAAGCGATCAGGTAATGGAAGCTATGGGTTCGGTGTTGACCAACAAATATGCCGAAGGTTATCCCGGAAAACGCTATTATGGTGGTTGCGAGGTTGTTGACCAAAGCGAACAGATTGCTATCGACCGCATCAAAGAGGTATTCGGAGCCGAATGGGCAAACGTACAACCGCACTCAGGGGCTCAGGCAAATGCTGCTGTATTTTTGGCTTGCCTCAATGCTGGTGATAAATTTATGGGATTAAACTTAGCTCATGGAGGACACCTTTCGCATGGTTCGTTGGTAAATAGTTCAGGTATTTTGTATCAACCTATTGCCTACAACCTGAAAGAAGAAACCGGACGGGTTGATTATGACGAAATGGAAGAGATAGCCTTGCGCGAACAACCCAAACTGATTGTGGGTGGAGGCTCAGCTTATTCGCGTGAGTGGGACTACAAACGCATGCGCGAAATTGCCGATAAAGTAGGTGCCATTTTAATGATTGATATGGCTCACCCAGCAGGACTTATCGCAGCAGGTTTATTGGAAAATCCTTTGAAATGGGCACATATTGTAACTTCTACTACCCATAAAACATTGCGTGGACCACGTGGTGGTATCATTTTATTGGGACAAGATTTTCCAAATCCTTGGGGAAAAACAACTCCTAAAGGTGAAGTAAAAATGATGTCTGCCCTACTCGACTCAGCTGTTTTCCCTGGTGTTCAAGGTGGTCCTTTAGAACACGTAATTGCAGCTAAAGCTGTTGCTTTTGGCGAATGCTTGCTACCCGAATACAAAGAATACCAAACGCAGGTAAAGAAAAACGCTGCTGCCTTGGCAAATGCTTTGATAGCACGCGGGTTTACCATTATTTCGGGAGGAACAGATAACCACTCCATGTTGGTGGATTTACGCTCAAAATTCCCTGAACTGACAGGTAAAGTGGCAGAAAAAGCATTGGTAGAGGCAGATATTACTGTAAATAAAAACATGGTACCATTTGATAGTCGCTCAGCTTTTCAAACTTCAGGTATACGCTTGGGAACGCCTGCAATCACGACACGTGGAGCAAAAGAACCATTGATGGAAGAAATTGCTGAAATGATTGAAACAGTACTTTCGAATGTTGAAAATGAGGCTGTTATAACTTCGGTTCGTGAACGGGTGAATAGTACCATGGAAGCTTATCCGCTTTTTGCATATTAATAATCATCAGAAGTAAGAAGGTAAGAGGTAAGAAGTAAGTAATTTGTATAATTTCATCATAATTATTTATGTTAGAAAGCTTAGACTACAACGAAAAATACAGACAAAGAACTTAGAAATTTGCTGTTGCAATTATATTATTTTATGCAAAATATTGTAAGCAAACAGAGGAATTAAGAGTAATTGGAAAACAGCTGTTACGATCAGGAACTTCTGTTGCTGCCAATTTTAGAGCTGTAACTCGTGGAAGATCTCACGCTGAACGATTTTCGAAAATGTGTATAGTTGTTGAAGAAATTGATGAAACACAATTTTGGTTTGAATTGATTGAAGAAGCAGAACTTTTACAAAAATCTACTTTTATGAATCTAAAAAATGAAATTGACGAACTTGTAAAAATATTTTCAGCAAGTAAAGCCAATATGAAAAAATAACAAATTCCTTACTTCTTATTTTCTTACCTCTTACTTACTATTTATTTATGACAGAACATATTTTTGAACTTTCCGAACATACCGACTCAACCGTATTTTACGGTGTGAATAATGCCAATATTCAGTTATTGAAAAACTTACATCCCAACCTGCGATTAATGGCGCGTGGTCATGTTGTAAAAATAGAGGGAAGCGACGAAGATGTGGAAAGGCTGATAGATAACATAAAAAAAATTGAACGTTATTCATTGGATAACAATTCTTTATCCGAAGAAAATATCATTGAAATTGTAAAAGGCAGCGAACCAGTTGAAATTAAGTTTCATAACCTGATTTTGCACGGTGTGAATGGAAAATCCATCATGGCACGCACTCCAAACCAACAAAAATTGGTTAAAGATTTTGAAACCAACGATTTACTATTTGCCATTGGGCCGGCCGGTTCGGGTAAAACCTATACAGCCATTGCTTTAGCTGTTCGCTCATTGAAAAACAAAGAAATTAAAAAGATTATTCTCAGTCGTCCGGCTGTGGAAGCAGGCGAAAAACTGGGCTTTTTGCCTGGCGACATGAAGGAAAAGATTGACCCATACTTGCAACCGCTTTACGATGCATTGCAGGATATGATAACTCCTTTAAAATTAAAGGAATATATGGAAAATGGCACGATACAGATTGCACCACTTGCTTTTATGCGTGGACGAACACTGAGTGATGCCGTAGTTATTCTGGATGAAGCACAAAATACTACCACCATGCAAATAAAAATGTTTCTGACGCGCATGGGCTTGAATACCAAAATGATAGTAACAGGTGATATGACGCAAATTGACTTGCCCTATTCTCAAAAATCAGGATTAAAAGATGCTCTGGAGGTGTTGAAAAATGTAAAAGGTATTGCCAAAGTGGAGTTTGATGTAAAAGATATTGTACGACATAAGTTGGTTCAGAGAATAGTGGAGGCGTATGAGAAAAAAGAAAAAAAAACCATAATTGCTAAAGGGGAAAAAAATAAATATCTTCTGGACTAATATAACATAATTTGACTTGAAAAGTCAAGATTTTCATAACCGAAGGGTCAACGACCTTCGGATAAAATAAGCAATAACAAATCTGCCTGAAAGGCAGGACAGTAAAACGCAATGAGCTATACAAAGCTTACATATCACATTGTTTTCAGGACAAAATACAGTAAGAATACTATTCCTGAACAACATGAGAAAGAGTTGTATGCTTATATTATGGGAATAGTAAACAATAAAAATTCAAAGTTATACCGTATCGGAGGTATGCCTAACCACATTCATTTAGTTGTGGATATACACCCAACAATTGCCGTATCAGATTTCATGAAGGAATTGAAGGAGTATTCCAGTAAATGGTTATCAAAAAATCCTAACTTTCCTGATTTTGAAGGATGGGCAGTTAGTTTTGCTGCTTTTACCTATAACTTAAATGATAAACAGAAAGTTGTTGAGTACGTTATAAATCAGAAAGAACATCATAAAAATGTTAGTTTTGAAGAAGAATATCGCCAATTTCTGATTGAAAATGGAATTGAGATAGATGAAAAATATTTCCTGAAAGATTAATGTAGTTCTGCCTTTCAGGCAGTAGGCAGTCACGATTCAAATACCTTAGGTCGCAGACCTAAGGTTATGAAAACAAGTCCTTTCAGGACAAATACAAATGCATTCAGAATAGAATAATAGCTAAATTTTAAAAAAATAAAAATCAGTAAATAATAAACAGATAGTTATAATTTGCGAACAAACTACTGTTATATTTGACTTGAAAAGTCTAATTTTCATAACCGTATGGTCAACGACCTACGGTTAATACAAGCAATAACAAATCTGCCTGAAAGGCAGGACAAAACAAATAAACAAATAAACACAAAATAATATGAACGCTCTAACAAACACCGATTTCCATTTTGATGGACAAAAAAACGTGTATCACGGCAAAGTACGTGATGTGTACACAGTAAAAAACGATTTGCTGGTAATGGTTGCAACTGACCGTATTTCGGCATTCGACGTGGTTTTACCAAAAGGAATTCCTTACAAAGGTCAGATGTTGAACCAGATTGCAGCTAAATTCCTTGATGCAACAGCTGACATAGTTCCCAATTGGAAACTGGATAGTCCAGATCCAATGGTAACTGTAGGTCTGCGCTGCGAAGGATACCCAGTAGAAATGATTGTACGCGGTTATCTTTGCGGAAGTGCATGGCGTGCCTACAAAAGTGGCGTGCGCGAAATTTGCGGTGTTAAAATCCCTGACGGCATGCGCGAAAACCAACGTTTTCCACAACCTATCATCACGCCCACTACCAAAGCTGAGTACGGATTGCACGACGAAGATATTTCGCGCGAAGATATTTTGAAGCAAGGTTTGGTTTCGAAAGAAGAATATGAATTACTCGAAAAATATACCATAGAACTTTTCGTGCGAGGAACTGAAATAGCAGCCAAACGCAGACTTATTTTAGTGGATACGAAATACGAATTTGGACGCCGCGATGGCAAAATTTACCTGATTGACGAAATTCATACGCCCGATTCTTCGCGCTACTTCTATGCTGATAGTTATCAGGAATTGTTCGACAAAGGGGAAGCTCAAAAACAATTGTCGAAGGAATTTGTACGCGAATGGTTAATGGATAATGGTTTCCAAGGAAAAGAAGGACAGCAAGTGCCTGAAATGACAATTGAAATTGTAACGGGTATTAGCGAACGCTATATCGAACTTTATGAAAATATCTCAGGCGAAGCATTTGACAAAGCAGATATTGCCGACATTACAGCTCGAATTGAGCAAAATGTAGTAGAGTATTTGAAAACAGTTTAGAAAATAAGAGAAAACTTTTTTGAATGAAAATAATTTCTGATAATGAGATTTCCGAAGCAGCCCTTTGTATTCAAAACGGTGGTTTAGTTGCATTTCCTACCGAAACGGTGTATGGTTTGGGAGCGAACGCCCTCGATCCTATAGCCGTCGCACGTATTTTTGAAGCAAAAAAACGCCCCAGCTTCGATCCGTTGATTGTACACATTGCCAACATTGAACAAATAGAAGCACTTTTTGAACAACCGATCAATCATTTTGTGTATGAGTTAGCAGCCCAATTTTGGCCAGGACCTTTGACTATTGTACATAAAAAATCAACTTTAGTCCCAGCATTAGTTACTTCTGATTTAAACGAGGTAGCTGTTCGCATGCCCTTACATCCAATTGCTAACAAGTTAATTCGCTTAGCTGGTGTGCCCATAGCTGCTCCAAGTGCCAACCTATTTGGCAAACTAAGCCCTACAAGTTACAAGCATGTAGTGAAGCAAAATATGAACATTGACTATGTGATTAAAGATGATGAAAATGCAAATTGTAGCGTAGGCATTGAATCGACCGTAGTTGCCATTGAAGCTAATGTTTGCACCATTTTGCGTCCCGGAGTTATTACTGCCAACGACATAAAAATGGCTATTCCAGCATTGACAATCGCAACGCCGACCAACAACATAAAACTTCACTCGCCAGGGCTACTCAAAAGTCATTATTCACCATCGAAGCCACTGTATTTTTGGAACAGGAATGAATTATTACCCTCAAAGTCAGGACTTATACTTCATCAAAGAATAGCAGGCGAAATAAAAGCAAAAATTTTATACACTTCCCAAACCGAGAATTTATTAGAAATTGCTAGTAACTTATTCTCAACACTTCATAAGATGGAGGAAGATGATGATGTAGCTCAAATTTACATTGCTAAAGTGAGCGAAAATGGAATTGGGAAAGCAATTATGGATCGATTGAAAAAAGCTACGCATCAATATAAATACTAAAAAAAGCCTCTTTGCAGAGGCTTTTTTTATTCCAGTTCATCTTCAAATAGTTCGTGAGTTGTTTCTATTTCAAAAACTGACAATTGCCTATGAAAAACTTCGTCTAAGGAGATTTGAAATGTTTCGGTATGCGCTATGCCAGGAATAGGTGTCATTTTTTCTAAAATGATTTGCAACAAATGCCTATTGTCTTTGGCATATATTTTTACAAACATCGAATACTTACCTGTAGCATAGTGGCACTCAACAATTTCGGGAATTTTTTGAAGTTCGTCCACAACAGCTGGAAATGACTTTACGTCATTCAATGTAATTCCTATATATGCACAGGTCTGAAAACCAACCTTATAGGTATCTATAACAAATTCGGAACCTTTAATAATACCCGTATTTCGTAACTTTTGAATGCGCTGATGAATAGCAGCACCCGAAACGTTACACTCGCGCGCCACCTCTAAAAATGGTATGCGAGCATCCTGCGAAATTAACTGAAGAATTTTTTTATCTAATCGGTCGATTTGATGAAGTGCCATGGTTGGAATAAGTTCGAATGAGTTGATACTAAATTATGATATTTCTTATTTGAGTGCAAATATATTAATATTTTCTGTAATATACCTACAAATTAGAACAAATTGTAAGCAATACTGAAAAAATATTCACTTTATCTATATTTTCCGTGCTCATTGTCAGTCAACATACTTAAATAACTTTGATAGCGCGAGGCGCTAATAGTATGATTTTCCACTTCGTATAAAACATGGCAGTTGGGCTCATTTGTGTGCGTACAATTTGAAAACCGACAACGTTTGCTTGCCTGAAATATTTCTTTAAAATAGTGGCCAATTTCCGTATCAACCATGTCGATAACCCCAAAACCCTTAATACCTGGCGTATCAATTACGCTTCCTCCATGCTTCAATTGAAACATTTCAGAAAAAGTTGTGGTGTGCATTCCTTTGTTGTGATAAGTGGAAATCTCGGCAGTTTTTGCAAAAGATGTTGGAGCTATATAATTGATTAAAGTAGATTTCCCGACACCTGAATTTCCCGAAAACAAAGAGGTTTTAGAATGCAAAAAGTTGATTAACTCTATTAAGCTATCTGGCTGATGTGCCGAAAGTTTAAAAACATCATATCCCAAATGTTCGTATAAAAATTGAACCGCAGCCAAGTATTTTAGTTCTTCAGAATTATACAAATCAATTTTGTTAAATACCAAACACGCTTTCACGCCATAAGCCTCGGCAGATGCTAAAAAGCGATCGATAAACATGAGCGAAGTAGCGGGATAATTTATGGTAGCTACTAACACAACAAGGTCGATGTTAGCTGCCAAGATATGAGCTTGTTTCGACAAATTTGTTGAACGACGAACAATGTAGTTTCGTCGTTCACAAATTTCATATATCACGCCAGTACCATCGGAATTTAGTTCAAAGTTTACCAAATCACCCACAGCAATTGGGTTTGTACTTTTAATTTCCTGCAAACGAAGGTTTCCCTTCATTTTACATGCTACTACCACGTTCACCTTATACATTACGTGGTACCAACTACCCGTATTTTTAACAACAAGCCCGTTCATAAATGCTGCATCATACGGTCATGATTTCTTTTTCTTTTGCCATCAATAAGTCATCAATTTTTTTTATATATTTATCGTGAATTTTTTGGACTGATGTTTCCGAATCCTTTTCTGTATCTTCGGGCAAACCATTTTTAATTAATTTTTTTAGTTGTTCGATAGCATCTCTGCGAGCATTGCGGACAGATATTTTTGCTTCTTCACCTTCATGTCGAGCCTGCTTAACTAATTGTTTTCTACGTTCTTCGGTGAGTGGTGGTATTCCCAACCGGATAACTTCACCATTATTCATCGGAGTAATGCCGACATCTGAATTTAGAATAGCTTTTTCAATTGTACCGATTAAGCCTTTTTCCCAAGGCTGAACAGCAATTGTTTTGGCATCGGGGGTAGTGATTGTTGCCACATTAGCAATAGGCACAAGTGAGCCATAATAATCCACTTTTACACCATCGAGAATGCGAATATTTGCTTTACCAGCACGAATGTGAGCCAATGATTCGTCTAAAAAAAGCATCGTTGCTTCCATATTTTCATCAGCATCTGTCAGAATTGAGTTTACGTCTTGCATATTTTTATTATTTTGTATCCTAATTTCGGACTAAAGTACCAATTTTTTCACCACTAATTACTTTTTTTAAATTACCTGTGGTATCCATATCAAACACATAAATAGGCATATTATTTTCTTTACACATAGTGGTAGCCGTAAGGTCCATAACTTTCAAGTTACGATTATATATTTCGTCATAAGTTATTTCACTAAACTTGGTTGCTGTTTTATCTTTTTCGGGGTCGGCAGTGTAAATACCATCTACGCGAGTTCCCTTGAGCATAACATCCGCTTCGATTTCGATAGCGCGAAGCGATGAGCCAGTGTCAGTGGTGAAAAAAGGATTCCCTGTACCAGCCGAACAAATCACCACTTCGCCATTTTCAAGGCTTTGAATTGCTTTTTGTTTTGCATAATACTCACCAATAGGCTCCATACGAATAGCTGTAAGCACACGCGATTTAACACCCTGAGCCTGTAGTGCCGAGTTGAGAGCAAGGCTATTAATTACCGTCGCCAACATGCCCATTTGGTCGCCCTGAACGCGATCGAAACCTTTGGAAGTGCCACTCAATCCTCGAAATATATTGCCACCCCCAATAACAATAGCTACTTGAACGCCTAAGGAAACAATTTCAGAAATTTGATTAGCATAGTCACCCAATCGTTTTTCGTCAATGCCATATTGTTTTTCTCCCATAAGCGATTCACCACTCAATTTCAGTAAAATACGTTTAAATGCAACCATACTATCAATAATTTAAAATTTGTAGCAAAAATAAAACAAATATGCGATTAAAACAAATGAAGGAGGAGCTTTAATTTCATAGATTTTTTCTTTCAGGCTTTTTATGGAATTTTCTGAGTAAATGTTTCCAGGCATCTAAAGGATAATAAAATGCCATACGAGGTCCTGCGAACCTCATTACGTTACGAATATCTGCTCGCATATCAGGTTTGTAGCAATGCACTGGGCAATCTTTGCATGCTGGTTTTGCATTTCCAAATTTACATTTTTCTAATCTTGTAAATGCATACTCATTTAATTTAGCACAGCTTTCGCAAAGTTCATCATTCGTTTGGTGATGCTTTTTACAATAAATGAGCAACATACGGTGTACGATATGTTGCTCATATTCAATCTCATTCATCTATAAAAAATCTTTTATTTTAATTTTAAAAGTTTTATCAATTTGTTTTTGAACGAAGTATTTTCCATAAAACCTGAAAAGTTTTCAGCTCCCGGACCAAAAGCAAAAACAGGAACAACTATACCACTATGATCGTGAGTTGTAAACACTGCATTCATATCCTTATTGGCAATACTACCTTTCGGAATAGTCAATCCTCCTGTTTCGTGATCGGCAGTAACTATGACTAAGGTGTTTTTGTTTTTTTGAGCATAATCTAACACTTTACCAATTGTTTTATCTAAATCAATCACTTCCAAAGCCACTTGAGCAGCATTATTATCGTGTGCAGCCCAATCTATTTGAGAACCTTCAATCATCATAAAAAAACCTTTTTTATTATTGTCCAAGATATTGATTGCTGCCACGGATGCATCGGGCAATTCGTCGCCACGTTGAGGCATTGGCGGATTATGACCATCATAGAGCAATGCAGCCAGTTTTCCCGAAGTCGTTGCTTTTACATCAGTTAAAGAATATGCAATTTTGTAGCCCTTGTCTTTCAATTCGTTGCTCAAATTTCGGTTATCATCGCGCTCTTCAAAGCTTTTGCGACCTCCTCCAATAAATACGTCGAAGTTTGTTTTCAAAAAATCCGCTGCAATTTCCTGATTCATTTTTCTACTTACTTGATGGGAAATAAAAGAAGCTGGTGTAGCATGTGTAATGTCGCAAGCAGTAACCAAGCC
>MNZK01000050.1 GCA_001873635.1 Porphyromonadaceae bacterium CG2_30_38_12
TGGAACGTTTTGTCGTCTTTGTTTTTAAAGCTCAGTGTGAGTTCGTTGGCAATGTTATGGCCCTCTTTTTTGTTGCCCGAAATTAGAGCGTATTTTTCGTTAATCACATTTTCCTGAGCACTTTCGAATACTAAATCGCTTACAAAAGCAGCATCGGATGAACTAATCCCCAGAGCGCCATTTTCAATAACTTTTAAGTCCTTGTAAATTAAGTTGTAGCTGAGTTGCTTGCTTTCTTTGGATAGCTGAATTTGGATGGTTGTTTTGCTATCGGGCGATGTTATTTGCCAATTGCTAACAGTTGGTTTGCAACTAATAGCTGTTAAAACTATAAATAATGACATTAAGATGCCACCGAGTGAAAAGTGATTTTTAAAAGACATAAAGTTTTACTATTTTTGAAGTAATTTAAGTCCAACAAAAATAATAGCAGAGTGCAACAATACATTAACGCTGGTGTGTATATTACTAATAGAATTGTACACTTAGTCAGCACAATGAGGTAGAAGTTCTTTATTAGCTCTTTTCTCAGTAGTCATTGAGCTACAAAAACACAAAAATTAAAATTCTCCCGATAGTTATCCGTTTTAATCTGCTCCATCCGCTCCATCCGCGTTCCTATTTCTTAAAAGCCAATCTGTCAACATAGAATTAGGTTTACATAGCTTTGTATTTGCTGGCGTATTTCGAGGGTAGTTCACCAAATTGCTGTTCGAAACATTTGCTGAAATAGCTTTGGTTGGTAAATCCACTTTGCAATGCCGCTTCTGTTACGTTAAAATTACCTGTTTGTAGCAGTTGAGCTGCTCTTTTGAGCCTAACCGAGCGAATAAAATCGTTGATGGGCTGGTTAGTAAGCGCTTTTACTTTGCGGTATAAAAGGGTGCGGCTAATCCCAATCTCACGGGTAAATAATTCCACATCAAAGCTCGGATTTTCCATGTTGCGCTCGATAATTTCCATCGCTTTTTGTAAAAAATTATCCTCCGCTTTATTTACCTTTATATTAGTCGGTTGCAGGGTAATTATTTTACCGAAACTATCGCGCAATTTTTTACGTTGCTGAATTAAATTTTTGATACGTATTTCTAACAGATTGATGTCGAATGGTTTGGTAATATAATCATCAACGCCTATTTCAAGTCCTTTTATTATTTCCATGTCCGAATCTTTGGCGGTCAGAAAAACAATAGGGATATGGTTGGTGCGTTCATCTTCTTTCAAAATTTTGCCAATCGTGAGCCCATCATCGCCAGGCATCATAATGTCGCTCACTATCAGGTCGGGCATACATTCGAAAGCAGTGTTAAGTCCTTCTGAACCGTTAAAAGCAGATTTTACAGTATATTCGGTGCTGAAATGTGTTGATAGAAATTCATTCAAATCTTTGTCATCCTCAATCACTAAGAGGATTGGTTTTTCGGATTCGCTACTTTCCACGCTTTCTGCTTTTTCTGTTTTACTTACAGCTTTTGCTTCAGAACCTGATTCTACCAGGTGCAATATTTTAATACTCGATGCAGTATCGAGGTTCGCATTGTCCACAATTTCTGCATCGGCAAAACATGCTTTGTCAATTGGTAAAGTTACAACAAATTCAGTGCCTTTGCCTAATTCGCTTTCTACGCTAATAGTCCCGTAATGGGCTAATACAAGTTCTTTGGTGAGCGACAAGCCAATGCCTGCTCCTGGGGCTGTCATGTTGTTGGTATGCTCCACGCGATAAAAGCGCTCGAAAATTTGCCCTACCAATTCGGGTGGAATACCTATGCCCGTATCAGCCACGCGAATAACCGCACACTGCACTTCATTATTCGATCGTAGGTTTGACAAGGTTTTTCTTTCGTAGCTCACACTCACCAATACGCTGCCACCATCGGGCGTGTTTTTGAAGGCATTTGAAAGTAGATTATACACAATTTTTTCCACTTTATCCCAATCGAAATAGCCATCCAGAGCTGTTTCGGGCTCGGTGTATTGGTAATAGATGGATTGTCGCTCGGCACGCAACCCAAAAGTATCGAAGATTTGATGTACATAATGACTGATATTCCCTGCCGACACTTTCAGTTTGAGATGTCCGGCATCGATGCTACTCAAATCGAGTAATTGGTTGATAAGCCGCAACAATCGGTGGGCATTGCGCAGCATAATTTCGTATTGTTTTTGCAAGGTAGCATTGGCAGCATCGTTCATCAATTTGCTCAGTGGTCCTATTATCAAGGTAAGTGGCGTGCGAAATTCATGTGAGATGTTGGCAAAAAATTTAGTTTTTACTTTGTCCAATTCCTGCAATTTTACCGTTTGCTCTTTGATTTTCTCTTGTTGCTCTTGCAAATTGAGGTTATATGCTTTGAGCTGGTTAGCTTGCGAAATAATTTCATCTTTTTGCTCTGACAAATCCTGATTGGCTTTTTGCAAAGCTTCTTTTTGTTGGTTAATGGTTTCGGTTCGGTGGGCTACCTTTTTTTCGAGAAGCACGTTTTCTTTTCGTATATTATTTACCCGAACGTTGTAGTAGATAAAAATCATTCCTATTATAAATCCTATCACCAACGATCGGAACCACCAGGTAAGATAGAAGGGTGGATTTATCTTGATTATTAGCTCTATACCTGTATCGTTCCACACATCATCGTTGTTCGAAGCTTTCACTTTTAATACGTAGGTGCCAGGTGCTAAATTGTTGTAGGTAGCCGAATTTTCGTCCGTGGCATCGTTCCACGATTTTTCGAGCCCTTGCAAATACCACGAATACTTGTTTTTCGACGGGTTTTGAAATTCTAAAACAGCAAATTCAACCGTTACATAATTTTGTTTGTAGTTGAGCTCTATTTCTTTGGCGGTGAGAATACTTTCGGTTAAAATATCGGCAATAAGTACTTGCTGATTGAATAATTTGAAGTTTGTAAATACAATATTCGGTTTGTTGTTATTCACCTTAATGTGGCGTGGGTCGAAGAAAACTAAGCCATTTTCGGTACCAAAATAGATTTTCCCTGCTTTGTTTTTATACACGGCGCCCGACAAAAATTGGTCGGATGGCAATCCATCGGCAGTAGTGTATTGTACACATCGCCCCGAAGCTTCATTGAGTTTAAAAAGTCCTTTGGAAGTGCTCACCCACAGGTTTTTCCGATCATCTTCGGTTATCGCTTGTATGCTGAGGTTGGTTAAGCCCGCACTCAATCCATAATGGGTAAAGGTGTTGGTTTGCGGGTCCAAATGGTCTAAACCTTCGATGGTTCCTATCCATAAATGCTTTTTTGTATCTAAATAAATGGATAATATCTTGTTGTTTATCAGCGAATTAGAATTGCCTTTTTCGTTAAAAAAATGGGTGAATTTAGCTGTTTTTGGGTTGTAGTAATTCAACCCTTGTGCCGAAGTTCCTATCCAAAATCCACCTTTCTCGTCCTCTACTATGCATCCAGTCGTATTACTGCTAATGCTGTTTGGGTTTTTGGGGTCGTTGGTAAATGTGGTTGATGTATTGGTGGCAGGGTCGTAGCATACCAAGCCATTGCCCGATTTGCAAAGCCAAATTTTATTTTTCGAATCGCTGTAAATTTCCCAAATATCGTTACTCGAGAACGATACTAATTTCTCGTCGTTCGAGAGTACTATTTGTGCCTTATTTGTTTTGGGATTGAATTTTATCAACCCATCTTTATCGGTTCCAATCCACAAATTACCAGCAGCATCCTGCGTGAGTCCCGACACCAATACCGCTTGCAATTCGGGTACGAAGTTGAAGGACTTTAGCTCCATCGTGCTGTTATTTAAGCTGTAAAGTCCATTTTCGGTGCCTAACCAAATTTGATTTCCGGTAGTTTGCAAAATAGAAAAAATACGGTTGTCGCCTATTTCATTGGAGGCTATTTGGATACTGTTAAATTTGTTTTTTATGGCAGAATATTTATTGATGCCACCGTTGTGCGATCCTATCCATACATTTCCGCGCGCATCGTTGTAGAGCACCCGAATGTCCGAAGACATCAAGCCAGCTTCGTCGTTTTTATTTCCAAAAATAGCTTTGGAAATTTTTAGTTGGTTTTTATCAAAAATATACAGTCCATCGCGCGTAGCTACCCAGAGTTGCCCTTTGTCGTTTTCGTAAAAATCTTCGACAATATTTTTATCTTTTTGAATTGTTGATGGAGCAACGGGAATAAATGTGATACTTGCCGACAGGCGTTCAAATTTGATGATGCCACCGTTGCTGCCAATCCACATCACGCCATTTTTATCTTCGTACAGGGTGTTGAGTTGGGTGAATTCCTTGGAAGTAGCTTGGTGGCGCAGAAAAGAAAATTCCTCCACGCGGTCGGTCTGCGGATTGTAGATAAAAAGCCCGTTGTGCGAAGCAATCCACAGCGTGTTCATGCGGTCTTGTAGCAAAGCACGTACGGTATTTGTTTTAAAAATACTTTTACTAAACTGTTTGAATTGGAGCGTATTGGGGTCAAATTTGAGCAAGCCTCTATCCCAAGTAGAAATCCATATATTCCCCGCTTTATCTGCTTTGAGCTGACTCATAATATTGTTCCCTTCGGAATTGTCGTCGATACGAGGTAATGCGTAGGCAGTGAAATTTTCCCTACGTTGGTTGTATTTGTAAAGATATTGTTCGGAAACCACCCAGAGTGTTTTATTTTTGTCGATACACAAGCTGTTGATGTAGTTACTTCGGAGGCAAGTGCTGTCGTTGGGGTTGTTCTGAAAAGTTTTCAGCGCTTTTCCATCGTAGCGGTAAAGTCCTTCGCGCGTGGCAAACCACATAAAACCAATGTCATCGCGCAAAATGTCTTCGACAAAAAACTGGCGGTGAAATTCGTCCAAATTTATGCGGCTGAAAGCAAAATCGCGCGGCGTGATGATGCTCGGATTGGCTTGTAAGGATAGCAAAAAACTGAAAAGGCTAATTATATAAATGATTATTTTTTTCATGTATTTTAAAATGAAAACCTCATTTGAACTTGCAAAGATATAAGATTAATTTATAAAGACGCATTTTGATGTTGAAAACCTTAAATAAATATAGAGCACTTTTTGTCATTTATCGAATGGGCTAAAGCCTAATTCAATTCATGCCAAGTTTATATAACTACCAACAGCTGTTCATTCTATTTTTCTTCCACAAATTTAACCCATTTCCAAGTATTTAAAAACACAAATGTACAATACTGTCAATTAAAAACGCAATAGTATTAATTTCGGTATGAAAAACTCTTTTATATGAACATTTGAAATAGTTCCTTTGCTGACGTTACTCTAATTTTGTAACGTTAAGTCGTAGCGCGTTTTTTTACGTCTGATTATCGTAAAATTACTACGGTCTAATATAAATAAATTAATCACAAAAAAATAATTTGTATGAATTACTCAAAAGGTAAACAATCAGTATTGTTATCTATTTTGTTTTTGTTTGGTTTTGTGGCATTTTCGGCGGCACAAAATCGTATTATTACAGGAAATGTGAAGGATGCCGTTTCGAAAGAAGATTTAATTGGCGCCACAGTTCAGTCGCTAATTTCATCCAGCAAGGGAACAATCACCGACATTGACGGAAATTTTACTTTAACTTTAGCACCTACCGAAACAGAATTAGTAGTTTCGTATGTTGGATACGAAAAAAAGACGGTTAACGTTAAAGGTCTTACCAAAGTGGACATTACTTTAGCACCACTCACTAAATTAATTGACGAAGTAGTGGTAATTGGTTATGGTACACAACGAAAATCTGACATTACAGGTGCTGTATCGGTGGTGGACACGAAAGATATTATGCGTGCCAATGCCTCTTCGTTCGACAAAGCGCTTCAAGGGAAAGCTGCCGGTGTAATGGTAACTCAGAACTCTGGGCAGCCGGGTGAAAACAGCTCTATTCGTATTCGTGGTATCGGTTCTATCAGTAAAAGCTCTGATCCATTGTATGTTATCGATGGTTTAATCACCAATGCCAGTTCCTTAAACTCTATCAACCCTGCTGATATAGAGTCGTTACAAGTTCTTAAAGATGCTTCATCGGCTTCTATTTATGGTGCACAAGGTGCCAATGGTGTTATCCTTGTAACTACCAAAAAGGGCGAAAAAGGGAAAGCAAAACTTAACTTTTCGCATTATACAGGTATTTCGGAAGTTCCAAATTATTTTGATGTTATGAATGGCGACGAATATGCCGGATTAATGAGCAAGGCTTGGGCAAACGAAATAGCGAAGAACCCCGAGCAATCCGATGCTTTCAAAAAAGTGTACGATGCTTATCTCACCGACCCTAACCGACAATCGGTCAACATGCCACGCCTTTTGACACAAACAGGTTTGAAACAAGATTTTTCGCTTTCAGCCACAGGAGGTGGCGACAATAGCCGTTTTGCATTCTCGGGCAATTACTATGACGAAAAAGGTACCATGATAAATACCAATTTCAAACGCTATTCACTTCGTTTGAATTCGGAGTTCGACATCAATAAACGATGGAAAATAGGCGAAACTTTCTCATTCTCACGCATTGAAGACCGTAAAACGTCGCAATTAGGTGGTAACTTGTGGCAAAGTGCCGTCATTACTTCACCTATCATGCACCTCTACGAGCCTGATAATTTGGGTGGCTTTGGTGGTCCCGACCAAACCATTACAGGTGCCAACGATAAATCAAACCCTTTTGCCGAACAAAGTTTAAACAAAAACACGTCGCAAAATAACCGCGTAAATGGTTCGGTTTATTCGCAATATGAATTTATCAAAGGCTTAACGTACAAATTTAATTTAGGCTTTGAATACAGTAATAGCTATGGCAACCTTTGGGCGCCAGCTTATTTTTTAGGACCCTACGGAAACCGCAATAACCCAACTTCAACATTGACCGAACGCAACACTTTGTCGCAATCGTACATTGTAAGTAATGTGTTGAATTATATTTTTACGGTTGGCGAAGATCATAATTTCAATATCATGGCTGGCCATGAGGCTGTAAACGCCTCTTATAATTACACATCTGCTACGGGTTCAAATTTTGTGAGCGATGCAATTAATGTAATGAGTCAGGCTCAAACCACCAATGCCATTGCCGGCGAAATAACCGAACATCGCACCCTTTCCTATTTCGGTCGATTTATGTACGATTACAAAGGCAAATACTTGTTTACCAGCAGTATTCGTCGCGATGGTTCCTCGCGTTTTGGAGCTTTGAGTCGCATTGGTTATTTCCCATCATTTGCATTTGCTTACAAAGTAAACGAAGATTTTTTGAAAGAAGTACGTCAGCTTGATTTATTCAAAGTACGTGTAGGATGGGGTAAAACGGGTAATGAAAACATTGGTGATTATGGTTTTGCCGATTACATTCAAGGTCCTCGTGAGTCGCGTTATGTGTTTGGCACCGACCAGCATACTGTGTATGGTGGCACAATTCTTCGTTCGTTTGGCAACGAAGCCATACGTTGGGAGGCAGCTCAAATGACCAATTTTGGTTTGGATATCAATGCCTTTAAAAATTCTATTCAGTTTACAGCCGAATATTATTACAAAAAACAAGACGACATGTTGGTTAAAATTGATTTGCCACGTGTGTTTGGTCGCCAAAATCCAGATGCCAATCCTTGGGTAAATATAGGTCAGATTGACAACAAAGGTTTTGAATTTAACTTGGTGTACAAAAAAACAATAGGCGATTTATATTATTCGGCTTCTGCTAACTTGACAACAATCAACAACAAAGTGGTTTACTTGCCTAATCATATTCCTATCTATGGCAGTTCGACCATAACGGCAGAAAATCATGCCATCGGTAGTTTTTATGGTTATATTTTCGATGGTATTTTTCAATCGACTACGGATGTGGCGAATAGCCCCTCACAAACTGGTAATCCACAGCCTGGCGATATGAAATACCGCGACTTGAATCAGGATGGTGCTATCACCGAGTTGGATAGAACCATTATTGGCAAGCCAACGCCCGATTATATATATGGTTTTAACTTCGAAGTAAATTATAAAAATTTCGATTTTAATGCCAATTTTCAAGGTGTTCAAGGTGTCGAAATTTTTAATGCTGTTCGTCAAAGTATTGGCTTAGGCACTGATGGCTCGGGACACGACAATAACCGTTTGCGCTCGGTGCAAAATTACTGGTCGCCTACCAATCCTACCAATTCGCAAACGCGCCTTGGTGTGAGCGATGCTGCGAACAACACACGCACTTCTACCTTCTTTATCGAAGATGGGGCTTACTTGCGTCTCAAAAGCATACAGTTGGGCTATAATTTTCCGGCGGCTGTAAATAAATTTGTGGGCATAAAAAAATCACGCGTATATGTGTCGGGAAATAACTTATTGACCCTTACAAAATACAGTGGCATCGATCCCGAAATTTCAAGCTGGAATCCACTCGGAAGCAATATTGACTGGGGAGCTTATCCCGTACCAAAAAGTTACATGGCAGGTATTGTTATCGACTTTTAATTCCAGCTTTACACAAAACAAATATATTTTCGAATAATAATAATTCTATATTTATGAAAACCAATATATTAAAAATAGCCGTGCTGCTAATTACCTCTTTTATGGTACAGGCGTGTGCTGATGATTTTTTAGATGTGAAATTGAAAAATTATCAAACTTCAGATAATTATTTTACTACAGAAGCTTCGGCTTTGGCGGCGACTAATTCGTGCTACGACCCTATTAAAGGTCGTGGACTTTTTGGCGAAAATTTTCAATACTTCTTTTATCCTGCCGATGACCGCATTTTGTTTGAAACACCCGGACAAGAACAACTGCTCTACACTGCCGATAATGGCAATATTGGAGGTAACAGCATTAATTTTGCATTATGGGATGGAATATACAGAGGTGTTTTCAGAGCCAATATGGCTTTGGAAAAAATCCCACCAATACAATTCAAAGCAGCTAATGAGCCTTTAAAACAAAGGTATTTGGCTGAAGCAAAGTTTTTGCGTGGCTTGTATTTTTTCTATGCAAAAATCCTTTTTGATACACCTCCTGTAATTTTAAAAGTATTGAAAGACCCCAGCGAAACTGTTAGCAACGCAACATCAGAGCAGGTTTGGAATCAAATCACCACCGATTTGAAAAGTGCTGCCGAAGTATTGCCGCCGAGCTACGACGATGCAAATGTGGGCAGAGCTACTCAAGGAGCTGCGAACGCTATGCTTGGCAAAGCCTATTTGTACCAACAAAAATGGGACTCGGCCAAGATATTTCTAAAAAAAGTAATCGATTCGAATGTTTACGAATTGATAAAAGCAAAAGCTGAGACCAAGGAAGATTATATTGCAGCTTATCAATGTAATTTCACCCCGAAAGATTTGAAAGTAGGAACAAGAACGTATAAAGCTGAAAATAACAAAGAGTCTGTTTTCGAAATTCAGAATAGCGACAACACCGAAATGGGCTATCCCAATGGTGAATGGTCGCCGGGAAATGGGTCGGATGGCTCACTGCTTTCCGCTTATTTTTGTGGCGTAACAGGTTATAAAAACGTGTGCCCAACAGCCGAGGCAGCTGCTATATACGAAGACGGTCCTGCTACTTTATCGCTGACAAAAGATCCACGTTTTTACACTGGAATTTTCACTACTGCCGATACTTTATCTAAAAACCCAAATTCCAAATTTTATAACAAACCATGGATTACGGGTTATGCACCTGCTACGAATCAAGGTGTAGGTTTAAAAAAATATTATTACCCAGTTCACGAAAGTGTCCCTGCTGCTCCGTTTTTCGACCCCAACAACTGGCGTTTGATTCGCTACTCGGACGTGCTCTTGATGTATGCCGAAGCTTGTTTGCAATTGAACAACGATGCTGACGGTAAGGGACTTGCTCAATTGAACGAAGTGCGCAAACGTGCCGGAATACCAACCATTGGCACGCTTAGCAAAGAAGCCATTATTCACGAACGTGATGTAGAATTGTTTGGAGAATGTCTTCGTTACCACGACTTGGTGCGCTGGAGTATGCTCCCCACACCATGGGTAAATCCTGAGAACATGAAATACTTACAAGGATATTACAAAAAAGGACACAACGAATATCTACCCATTCCACAATCGGAAATTGATGCTATGCAAGGTAATCTGAAACAAAACGATTATTGGAAATAAGATTTAAAGTGATAATGAGAATAATAAAAATTAAATACAAAATGAAAAAAATCATTTATAATTCAAAAACAATAATTGGCTTAATGCTTTTGGTACTGTCAATTTTTAGCAGTTGCGAAAAAGAGCCGGTGGTGCTTACTGGTGCTAATTTTGAGATTTTAACGCCTGAACCTTACAAGGCTGGGGATGTGATAAGTTTCAAAGTAACCGATAAAGCCGATTTTTTTACCTTCTATTCGGGTGCAAAAAACGAAGATTTTGCCAATTACCCAATCAGTAAAGGTTTTGAGATTGCCAATGGGACATTTAACTATTCTTATCCCCAAGCAGGCACCTATGTGGTTACTGTCTTAGGTAATAGTTTTGGACAACAAGCTACGAAATATGAACGTGCTATGACAACCAAAACAATTACTGTCATCGACACACGCACAGGTATTTCCGACTTTTCTATTTTAAATCCGGCATTATCGGGCAAAATTGATAATGCTACAGGTTTGGTATCATTTACAGTGAATGGAATTCAGGATATTTCAAATTTAACACCTTTGATTATTCCTGTATCAAAGCAAGCCAAAGTATATCAAAAAGGAAAAGAAACCAACGTAAACGACACTGTTGTTACAGGAGCTTCTTTTGACTTCACCAAAGACACGCTCTTTACGGTAGTGGCTCCACATGGTGAAAAACAAGATTTCAGAGTGAACTTTACGAGAGCCGGCGATGCCAATCGTGCATTGCTTACTTTCACGGTTACCCGTTTTTATGTGGGAGCAACCGTAACTACTGTAACTAAAAATGCCACTATCGACGAAGCTACCAAGACGGTGAATTTGGTATTGCCTACCGGTACCGACCTGACAAAACCAATCCGTATGTGGGCTACAAGTTCCAGTTTGCTTGGTGCTACGGCTATAACGATATATACAACTACGGGCTATAAATCAGTCAAAATTGTTGCCCCTGGAAATTCATTGATTATTGCTGCGAACCCAACAACCATTAAAGTAATGTCCGAATCGGGTGCTGTGGCAGAATATACGCTGAATATTTCGTTTAATTAACAATTGGTTTTTCTTAAGGTATGTGTGTTTTTCAACTGTCTATTCAAACAAGAATAGGCAGTTGATTTAAAAAAAATAAAAGTTCAGAATGAAAGCGCTACGATATTGTATTATAATTCTCTTCGTTTTTAATAGTTTGTTTTTCGTGCAGGCTCAAGCTACCATTTCCCCTGACAATACCAATTTTCAATATTCTGGGCGAATAGATTTTGCAAATACCAAAGCACCTGTCTTGTATTATGCTGGCAGTTCAATTACCACGCGTTTTCAGGGCACTTCGCTTAAAGCCTCTTTTCAAGATATTACGGGCAATAATTACATTGGATTTATTATTGATGGCGGCGAAATGATAGTAAAATCGGGATTCAGTTCAAACAACGCTTCATCGCAAACTATTGCCACGGGGCTTGCCAACACCACGCACGATTTGATTATTGTGAAACGAAATGGTCCTACCGAGGGCGCCATCGTGTTTGGTGGTATTACCTTAGACAATGGTAAATCATTAGCTGCACCGCCCGCACGACCAACTCGTCGGATTGAGATTTTCGGCAATTCCGTTTCGGCAGGTGTGAATGCTGATAATGTGAACACGAACGACGACCGAACCAAAACCTTGGACAATGGATGGAATTCGTATTGCAATGTGCTGGCTCGGAAACTGAATGCCGAAATAAACAATAATGGCATTCCCGGAATAGCCGTAATGACAGGTACGGGCTATTATCCAACTTCAGCTGATGTGGCGTACAACAAACTAAGTCCGTTTAAGGGTTATTATAGCAATTGGGATTTTTCGAAATACATTCCGCAATTGGTGATTCTGGCGTATGGTGTGAACGATGATGGCAATAATTGGGTAAATAGCAGTAATAAAGAAACCTGGAAAGCCAAATACAAAGCAATTTTAGCGGACTTAATGGACAAATATCCTGCTGCCCATTTTGTTTTTTTAGTACCACCTATGGGCGAAGATCGCTCACGAATTGAAGGATTTGATATTGAAATTGTGAAGGAAGTTAATAATCCAAGAGTTCACTTTTACAATTTCACAACAGCACCTTCGCCGAGAGGTTGCCATCCAGCCAAAGCGATGCATCAAGCTATGGCCGACGAACTTTATACGTACGTAAATACATTGGGAATTTTTGAAAGCCTTGCTGGCATTGAAAATCTAACAGCAATGAACGAGTCCGTTGCTGTTTATCCCAACCCAACTAATGGAAATTTTAGTATCGAATTACCACCCTTATTTTCAGGGTTGAATTCAGAGCTAAGCATTCTCGATTTGCATGGCAATAGCTTGTATGCAAGCACATTTTACGAAAATCCTATTACGATTCATGCTACCAATCAGTTTTCGAAAGGTATGTATTTACTCACTATAAGAACTGGTAATTACAGTTTTATTAAAAAACTAATATTGCAGTAGAAAATTTTGATCAATTTGAAAATGTGGAAATTTGAAAATTATTTGGTAGGTTTACTCTTGTGCGCTACATTGTATTCGTGCAAGGTAAGTGCGTCTAAAAAAATCGTGTTATCCGATTCAGAAAAATCGGAAATGCAAGAGGTGCGCCATTTTATTGCCACCAATTGGGCGCATACCATTCGCACCCATACAGCGGACTCGGCAACACTTATTGGCTTACCCTTGCCCTATAGCGTACCAAGCATAAGCGGCATGTTTCAGGAAATGTATTATTGGGATACTTACTTTACCAATGTAGGGCTTATATTGGATGGCAATGTGAATCAAGCCAAAAACAATTGCGAGAATATGCTTTTTTTAGTCGAAAAATATGGTTTTATGCCCAATGGAAATCGGGTGTGGTATCTCGAACGTTCGCAGCCGCCTTACCTGAGTATGATGATACGCGATGTGTACGAAAAAACCAATGATAAAACATGGTTACAAAAAGTGCTGCCAACCTTGGAAAAAGAATATCAATTTTGGATGACCAAACGCATCACGCCTATTGGTCTCAACAGATATTACAATGCCTCGCCCGATAGTATGAACGAAGCGACTTATTGGGGAATAAAAAAACGGTTAGGCGTAAATTACGATACTACCACGGTGCGCACTTTGGACGAGCGTACAGTTATAGGTTCGCATGTAACATCCGAATTAGAATCGGGTTGGGACATGAATCCGCGTTTCGACACGCGCTGCAACGATTTTTGTCCGCTCGATTTGAATGCCAATTTGTACCAGTACGAAAAGAATTTTGAATTTTTTTATTCCGAACTCAATTATAAAACATTCAACCAATGGAAACAAAAATCGGAAACTCGGAAAGCATTGATGAATAAATATTTATACAATACAACTGACCAACTTTTCTACGATTACGATTTTGTAAACAACCAGCTTTCACCAGTTTACTCGGCTGCCATATTCAATGCTATGTGGGCGAAGCTGCTCACCAACGAGCAGGCAAAAGTGGTAGTGCATAATTTATCAAAATTGGAATTTGAGTACGGTATAGCTGCTTGTGCACCCGGCAAACGAAAGTATGCTTATCAGTGGGATTACCCTAACGGTTGGGCGAGTATTCAGTGTTTAACAGTTATGGGACTTCAAAAATATGGCTTCGATAAAGATGCCAATCGCATAGGTAAAAAGTACTTAAAAACAGTATCCCGCAACTATAAAACAACCCATAATTTATGGGAGAAATACAATATTGTAGATGGCACTATTAACGTACACAACGAATACGAAATGCCAACCATGATGGGCTGGACTGCAGGAGCTTTTGTATTTGTGTCGGAGTATCTGAAAAACAATAAATGAAAATTACAAAGAACAGGTAGGTTGGGCTTTGTACAGCCTTTTAAGCCAAACAGAAACATGTTGATGAAAAAAAACATTTTTTTTGTATCACAACATGTAATAAGTTAAAAATCAATTTTGCTAATTAAATGTACAATACTGTCAATTTAATGTATTGAAATACAGTATTTTTGATAAAAATTTTAATTGAAATTAATGACAAACTAATACAAAAAAAAATGAAAACAAAAAAACTTCTTTTACTTCAAGCATTCTTCATGCTTCTTTATTTGTCAGCCCTTGGGCAAACGATTGCTCCGGGCGATACGCTGAAAATTAATTTTCAACCGACACCTGGCACACAGCCTGGCACAAGTGACGCACCAGCAACTGCTGTGCCTTCAGGATATTTTGGCGATTTTGGACTTGTTTATCAATCACAAAACTCTTTTACTTATGGGTGGGATGTGGATTGTTCTGCCGCTGCACGTCAAAGAAGCTCGGCTACTGGTCCTACTTATAACACCATACAGTTTCAGTCTGGGTCAACAAAGTTATGGAAAATATCCCTTAATCCAGGAAAATACAATGTGAAAATAGTAGCAGGTGATGCATATAATACCGATTCGAATAATGAGTTTTTATTGAATAATGGTATGGTGTTAACCGATCCTACCCCAAAAAGTTCTAATTTTGATACTTATTATGCCTCTGTAACGGTTGCCGCAGGTGGATTCTTGTCATTCACTGGCACCAATTCAGGCAATAATGCCAAAGTATGCTATATTTGGATTTCGAAAGACATAACACCTGTTGCTGCGCAGGCAACTTCTGTTACACAGTCTTCATTTACTGCTAACTGGAGCGCAGTTTCGGGTGCAGATTCTTATCAATTGGATGTAAGTAAAGTTACTAGTTTTTCCGATCCTATCCTCAGTGAATCGTTTGTGAAAGTTACCACTACTTACAACAGTAATAAAACTTCAGTAATGGACGATGTTACACAAACTTCAGGTTGGGCAAGTGATAAATTTTACGATTCAGAAGTTGGCAATGCCAGGATAGGTGAAAGTGGAGCTAGTGGGTATTTAACCACACCGACTATTGATCTTTCGGGCGATGGCGGTAATGCAACACTTACTTTCGATATAAAAAAATATGGGACAGATGCAAATACAACATGTAGGGTATATCATGCTGCCGATGGCACAAACTTTACACAAGTGGGAGCTGATATTACTTATACCGATGCCTTTTCTACAAAAACAGTAGCAATAACCGGTGGAACTGCAAATTCAAAAATAAAAATTTCGGGAGTAGGGTTGGCTAATAATCGTTTTCACTTAGACAATATCGCGGTCAAACATCAGAATATTAGTGGATACGATAATATGTCGGTTACAGGTACTTCGCAGTCGATAACCGGACTTAGCGCAGGCACAGGCTATTACTATCGTGTTCGTTCGGTATTTTCCGGTACAGGATATACCAACTCCAATACCATAACAGCCATTACAAATGTTACGGCTAATACCAGCACTTCTACTTTACCCACTTGCCCTACTTGCGATATAACAGTTACAGATGGAGGAACTTTTAATGTAGATGCAAGTAAAACATTTCATAGTGTGCTTGTAAATGCTGGCGCAAATCTATCGGTAGCTGATGATCAAACACTTACACTTACCGACCTTACGCTGAAAAGTGATGCTACTGGTACTTCTACCTATGTGCCTACAGGAACGAATAAAAATGGAACATTAACAGTAACAGGCACAACAGCCGTAGAACAATACTTAGCCACTACGCGTAACTGGTATGTTTCGAGCCCGGTAAGCAATGCCATTGCTCCTACAGGCTATACGTTTTACAGCCGCGACGAATCGGGTAGCAATCCAAATCCTGTTGCTCCTGCTACTGCTTATTGGGTAAGCGTAGCAACTGGAGCAGGATTAACTGCCGGCAAAGGTTATATTGCTTTGCCAAGCACAGCAGCAGTTCCTATCACATTTTCAACACAGAGCGGTGGCAGTTTAAACAATGGAACAGTTACAATTCCACTTACTTATACATCAGCAGCCACTTCGGGCAAAGGATATAACCTGATTGGCAATCCTTATCCATCGCATTTGAGTTGGACGTATGCCTTTACTCAAGCTAATGCTACTAAAATTGAATCTTCTATCTGGTATCGTACCAATTCGGGTAGTTCCAATGCAAGTGGCTGGTCGTTTGTAACCTTCAATCCAACTTCTGCTGAGACAGTGCCTTCAACAACGAATGGCGGTATAATTCCTCCTATGCAAGCTTTTTGGGTTTTGGCAAAAGATGTTCCCGGTAATTCTATTCAGTTTACCAACGCTATGCGTTCGCACCAAACAGGCAATCCGCTCAGAACACCTGCTGCCAACAATACCGACCGAAAAAAAATACGCTTGCAACTGAGCAACGGTTCGAATACCGACGAGGCTTTAATTTTGTTCGATGCCAATGCCGCAGATGGTTACGATGCCTACGATTCGCCAAAAATGATGAATGATGCAGCTGATATTGCTGATATTTATACCGTGTTGGATGCTAAAAAGTTAGTTATCAACGGCATGAATGCTGTAAGTGATAATTTAATTTTACCTTTAGGATATAATGCCGGAGCTGCTGGTAGTTTAACCTTAAAGGTCAGTGAAATGACTAATTTCGACAGCAACACGCGCGTATATTTAGTGGATGGTGCTTCCGAAACCGAACTTGCACAAGGGACTGAATATAGCTTTAATACCGCAAAAATTACAGGTAACGAAAGTCGTTTTAGCTTATTTTTCCGAGCCCCAGGCGCAACAACAGGTATTGAAAATGCAAACAAACTCAATGCACAAGTATTTGTAAACGATGCCAATCAGATTACGATGGTAGCTCCCGAAAAAAGCAAGTATGCCATCTACAATGCCGTAGGACAAAAAGTAATTGAAGGAACTACAATTACAACACTGCAAACTGTAAGCTACCAACTGCAAACAGGTATATATGTGGTAAAGCTTATAGGCACAGGCTTAGGCAAAGGCAAAGAATTAACAACAAGAGTAATTGTAAAATAATTAGTAACTGCCCAAGCCCACAAAAGGGCTGTGGGCAAAATACACATAAATAAAATGAAAAAGAATAATAAAAAACAAGTGTACTCAACTCCAGCAATTGTTAGCGTTGAATTAGATAACGATATATCATTACAATTATCATCCGTTCCACCTATTGGTCCCGGAGAAACTTCATTATCGCCAGAGTTTTTGAGAGCTGATCCTTTTAAAGTCGATTTAGGTTGATTTTATAAATTACGACTCACCTATCCCTATTTTTTGAAAGAATGAAACATTCATTTACAAAATATCTCGATAGTTAACTGGATTAGTAAATGTAAGTTGTCCCCATTTATTGGGAAGTAGCTCTGATTATAAAAAAAACATTTCCTCTCTCTCCCCCCCAATGTGGGGGGAGTAGGGGTGTAAATAATAACTTTCAAAAATAAATTATTCATCTTAAATTTATAAAAAATGAAAACAAAAAAACTTCTTTTAATTCAAGCATGTATCATGCTGTTCGCTTTTACGGCTATGAGCCAGACTATTGCTCCGGGCGATAGTTTACGAATCAATTTCCAACCCGCTCCAGGAAATCAACCTGGGGGTAGTACTTACGCAGGTGCTGCTTTACCAACAGGCTATTTGGGTGATTTTGGCAACACTTTAGCCAATCACAATGGTTTAACGTACGGCTGGAATAGCAGCTTCACTTCTCAAGGACGCCAACGCTTAGATCCAGCTGGTACAGGCGCTAATAATCCTTGGGGCAATTGCATTCAGTTTAATAGACCAGGCTCTAATGGTGTTTGGACTATCCATCTTAAACCAGGCTATTATGATGTGCGTATTGTTGCCGGTGATGCAAGCTATACTGATAGTAAAAACAGCTTTTATGTGAATGGACTGCTTTTGAGTGATTTAACTCCAGCAAATTCAAACTTCGACGATTTAAAAATAGCAGGGGTGGAGGTGAAAGCCGATAGCATTTTATCTTTTACCTCGTCGGATGCTAATAATAATGCTAAAGTTTGTTTTATTGTCATTGCCAATGGGGTTTATGTGCCTCACGAAACCATTCACGTAGCAAGTGTAAAAATAGACCCAAGTAATTTTGCCTTATTTGTAGGCAAATCGGCTACACTCAAAGCAAAAGTATTGCCCTTAGATGCAGCAGACAAATCGGTTGTTTGGGCTTCGGATAATGCAGCTATTACAGTTGGTGCAACTACAGGAACTATTTCTGCCGTTTCCATAGGCACAGCAAACGTAACAGCCACTTCAACAGATGGTAGTATCGTGGGTACTTGTACCGTAAGAGCAATTGACCCAGCTGCTTCTACGGGAACTAATCCAAATCTAATCCTAAATCCGGGTTTTGAAGATGATTTACAATGGTGGTCGAATTGGACGGGACACACCGCTACCTCTGACCCCGCCGATGTGGCATCAGGTTATAAAGCTTCGTTCATTTTAGATGGTCTTGCTGGTGGTTGTGCTCAAGATATTACCTTGCCTGCGGGTGGTGCTGGTAAAACTTACATTTTTAAGGTAAAAGCAAAAACTACGGGCTTGCCTACGGCAGCTCAAAGTGGTTGTAAATTGATGGAAGGAACAGTGGAATTAAATTCGCCCTATTATTTTACAGTCGAAAATGCCGACACGCCATACACTGAATATGTTTTTGCAGTTGCAACAACAGCCGCCACTACCAAGGCACAAATATGGGTGTGGAAAAATGCCCCTGGGTCTATTTATTTGGACGATTATAGTTTTGCCGAAGTAGATTTCACTTCTAATGGAGTTAACACAATTTCGGAAGTTAAGACTTCTTGTTTTTTAAATTCAAACAATTTGACTGTTAAAAACAATGCTGGTTTGCAATCTGTTAGCATTTTCAATGTAAACGGTCAATCTGTCTTGAACAAAGCAGTGAATAGCAACGAGAGCAACTTGAATGTAAGTAACTTAAGCAATGGTATTTACATTGTAAAAGCAACTTTAAATAGCGGTAAGTCTGAATTTATCAAAGTGCAGAAATAAAAAATCGACTTAGATAAACAGCCTTTTTAAAATTTGAAATGACTATCTGATACAGTTTCAGATAGCCATTTCATTTTTCGTTGGCTTTCGCCATCACCAACTAATAATGGGAACAATTGGCTACCATATCCGTGCCGGAAAGCATGGGGTAACGGAGTATGATTGGGAGCAATACATGAATTTTGTGGATATATGTTTTTCAAAATAATAGATTTTTTATTTTTATCATTTTCAAATTTTCAAATTAGCATGACATTGTTTAAAAAAAACTTATTTCTTTACGTTTTTGTTTTGGCTGTTGGGCTCAATGCTCAACCCAGAATTGCTTTGTATTTGGACGAAAATCAGTCCATAGACATTCGTGTAGAGAACTTACTTTCGCAACTCACGTTGGACGAAAAAATAGCATTGCTGCACGGTCAGTCGAAATTCAGTATTTCCGGCGTGCCACGTCTGGGTATTCCTGAGCTGTGGATGAGTGACGGACCTCATGGTGTGCGGGAAGAGATAAATTGGAATGATTGGAATCCTGCCAAATGGACAAACGACTCAAGTACCGCTTTCCCGTCATTAAGCTGTCTGGCAGCCAGTTGGAATCCAACATTGAGTTATGCGCATGGCAAAGCCATTGGGGCTGAAGCGCGCTACCGTAACAAAGATGTGCTGCTCGGTCCGGGGGTAAATATCGCTCGTACGCCACTCAACGGTAGAAATTTTGAATACATGGGCGAAGATCCTTATCTTAGCTCTAAGTTGGTAGTACCCTATATCAAAGGCGTGCAGGAAAATGGCGTGGCAGCTTGTGTAAAGCATTATATACTAAATGACCAGGAACAAAATAAGCACAAAATAAGTGTTGAGCTTAGCAATCGCGCCCTCAACGAAATACACTTTCCACCTTTTGAGGCTGCCGTTCGCGAAGCCAATGTACAAACCATCATGTCGTCGTATAATTTGGTACGTGGATTTTACGCCAGCGATAGCGAGTTTTTGCTCACCACCACCTTGAAAAACAAATGGGGTTTCAAAGGCGTAGTTATTTCCGATTGGGATGCCGTGCATAGCACTTACCTCCCTGCGGTAAACGGATTGGACATTGAAATGGGAACCGAAGGCAGGGATTACAACGTTTTTTTCTTTGCCAATCCATTGAAAAGAATGATTAAATCAGGGCGAATTTCAGAAAAAGTAATTGATGATAAAGTGCGACGGATATTGCGCCTCAACTTCTTGACACGAATGAACAAGAACCGTCCGTTGGGTTCGTTTGGTACTGCCGAACATGCACAAGTAGCCCGAAAAATTGCTGAGGAAGGAATTGTATTATTGGAAAATAAAAAAAATATTTTACCTCTTAACACAAAGAAATTCAAATCAATAGCCATTATTGGCGATAATTCCGCACGCATGCAATTGCGTGGAGGTGGTAGCTCGGAGCTAAAAGCACGTTATGAAATTTCGCCATTGGCAGGGTTGAAAAACCGACTGAAAGATAGCGTAACGATAAATTACACGCAAGGTTATAGCACCACAGCAGAGAAAACTGACAGTTTATTCCAACAAGCCATCGAAGCAGCCAGAAATTCAGAAATCGTGCTTTTTTTTGGTGGATTGAATAAAACCGTAGGACAAGATTGCGAAGGGACTGACCGTGCCGATATGAAACTCCCTTATAAACAAGACGCATTGATAACTGAACTACTCAAAATCAACCCAAATGTAGTAGTCATTCTCAATGGTGGAAATGCAATGGAAATGCCTTGGAACGATAAAGTATCAGCCCTTTTGCTAACTTGGTATCCGGGCATGGAAGGTGGAAATGCCATTGCGGGCGTACTCTGTGGCGATATCAATCCTTCAGGAAAGTTACCCATTTCGTTTCCTAAAAAACTCGAAGACAGTCCTGCACATGCCTTGGGTACTTATCCCGGTGGCAAAACAAAGGTTGAATACCTCGAAGATATTTTTGTGGGTTACCGCTGGTTCGATAAAAAGAAAATAGCACCACTTTACCCGTTTGGTTACGGACTATCATATACCAATTTTACATTTGAAAAAATGGACATAGATAAAAAAGTTCTTAGCCAAAACGAAACTGCTAAAGTGAGTATAACGCTTAAAAACACGGGTAAAAATACCGGTAAAGAAGTCGTTCAACTTTATGTATCGGCTATTAATCCGAAAGAAGACAGAACCATCAACGAACTCAAAGCTTTTCAAAAAATAGAGCTAAAAGCAGATGAGCAGCAGACCGTAACGTTTGAAATAACACCCCAAATGCTCCGTTATTATTCTGTCGTTGAAGATAAATGGGTAATTCCTACCGGAAAATATAAAATATTGATTGGAAATTCTTCTCGAAACTTAAATAATTCAATAACAATAGCTTACAAA
>MNZK01000073.1 GCA_001873635.1 Porphyromonadaceae bacterium CG2_30_38_12
AAATCAGTATCTTCAAAATTCATAAATAGTATTTTTTAGATAGTATATTGAAATTCTTTTTCCACAAAATAAAAAAATAGCGAAATAGATAACAAATCGGCAGCACCACCTGGCGAAATATTTTCGGTGGCACAAAACTGACAAAGCTCCTGGTAACTTTTTGACTCACGCAATACTTCCAATGCCAATGTTTTAAGCTGATTGGCAGTAGCTTCTTCTTTTCGGTATAAGATGTTGGTATCGTCAATTGTTTGCATGATATGCACCAATGCAAGCTTCAGTACATTATCAGTTTTGGTTTTGTCGGGACTCAGGTCGGAAAAACGATGCTGCTTCAAAAGCGGAACGATAGCCTGAAAAGCAATTGGGAAGCCCTGCTCAGCCTGCAGGCGAGCTCCTGCCGCTTTCATTCCATATTTTTCAAAAGCTATTTGACCGTGCGTGGGTTCGTTCGCTACCGATTGAATCAATTCATTTTCAACTAAATTGGCACAAATACGTTGCATGTTTTCAACCAAATTAAGCTCATGAAAAGTTCCCATTTTTTTAAGTGTATAAGCACTAGTAAATAATGAAATACCCATCAGAAAAATAATTCCTTTGTGTGTGTTTACCCCATCTGTAGCCTTATACATCGCACGTTCAGCTTTCAATCCTATAGCACGAATGTTGGGCAAAGCCACTTTCAGATTCCCCTCAAAAACACATCCAGCAAGAGCAAAATCCTTCATAAAACTCGCCAAGGCAGCCACAGAATGCAAGAAAGTATAATAATTCATATCCTGATGCGAACCCGAACTGAAAAAATCGACTAAACCAGGTTTGGGCGAAACAGAAACTTCAAGCAAAATCGACTTAATAGCTATTTCACTCAATTTGGAAACAATATCGCAATTTTGTTTTTCAGATAAAAAATCCTTTATTTTCTCAAAAATAAATAGGCGCAATTCTTCCGATGTGTGCGTTTTATCGCGC
Source organism: Porphyromonadaceae bacterium CG2_30_38_12 (assembly GCA_001873635.1). Taxonomy (GTDB): domain Bacteria; phylum Bacteroidota; class Bacteroidia; order Bacteroidales; family Paludibacteraceae; genus Paludibacter. The sequence goes on from MNZK01000073.1 coordinate 976, forward strand.
ATACAGCTTATGGCAGATTTATTCTCACACAAAAAACATTTTTTTTCAATACCCGAACTTACAGGCTCTGCGTGGCTGCTAAAAACATCAACATCAAGAACCCTGGCTACGGGAAATTGGTTCTCAAAGCTTTCTGTAAGAATTTTAATATCAGGCAATTGCTTATCTGTTGCTTGCAAACCAGCAATAAAAAATCTACCCGCTTCGTCCAAGACATCAATCGCACTATTTTCGACCAAACTTACTTTGTGGGCAAGCAAAAATATTATCAAATCTTGTAGGACAATATCAAAAAAGCGGTTCGTAAAATCGGTAGATTTCGGATAACCGGGTATGTTCAGAGTCAAGCTTAGCATAGGAAGCCCTTGCTTTTTGAATTGCTCCCGTTGCGCACTCCTTTTTTCCTTTGCGTATAAAATACGGTACAAAACTTCGTTGATTTTGAGCATTTATTTAGTGCTTAATTTCTCTGACAACGTCGATAATAGTACCATCGCGATATTCGACCACCCCCACAATTTTGTCGGTATATTCCACCGGTTTCGATTTCCCAACAATATTTTCGACTTCTTGCTGCAAATCCTCAATTTTCTTGACATTCAATCCTGCTTTTAGGAGATTTTGTTCCAGTTCAGGTTGAGCTGGATTGACACAAATACCTCGTTCAGTAACCACTACATCTACCGATTCACCAGGCGTAACCACTGTTTGCACTCGTTGGTTGATTGTCGAAATTCGACCACGGATAGAGGGACAAACCACCACAGTCAGTTTGGCTCCCGAAGCCGTATCACAATGTCCGCCCGAAGCACCTCGTATGTATCCGCCTGAACCAGTGAGCACATTTACGTTAAAGTCCACATCCACTTCCAGCGCACCGAGCACAACGATATCTAATTTATTTGTCATACAGCCACAGTTGTAAGGATTTGCATACAAAGCAGCCGAAATTTCGATATGATTTTTATTGTTGTAGAGCGATGAACTTACCATGGCATCGAAAGATTGCACATCAAAAACCGATTTGAACAAACCTTCGTTGAGCATGTCAATACAATAAGAAGTAACGCCGCCGAGCAAAAAACTGCCGTGTATTTCCTGTCGTTTCATTTTGTCGCGCATGAATTTAGCAACAGCCAAGGAAGCGCCGCCGGCACCCAACTGAAACGAAAAGCCAGGTACAAAATAGCCGGAATGCTCAATGACATCGGCAGCATGCTTAGCAATAAGTAAATCGATAGGAGATTTTGTAATGCGCGTAGTGCCTGAGGCAATTTTTGTAGGGTCGCCAATGGAATCGACCACCACCACGTAATCTACAAAATTTTGTGTTACCGAAAGTGGGTAGCATGGATATTCCACTAAATTGTCTGTAACGACAATAACTTGTTTAGCGTAGCGCATATCAATAATAGAATAGCCCATGGAGCCAAAAGCCGATTTCCCGAAAGTGCCGGTGCCATTGCCTTCCTCATCGGCTGCGGAGGTGGCGACAATTGCCAAATCGATGGAAATTTCGCCGGTATGAATAGCTCGAACCCTGCCACCATGCGAGTGAAAAATAACTGGCAGTTGCATGGCACCTTCAGATACCGCTTTTCCAATTTCGCCCCGCATGCCCGAAGTCCAGACTTTACAGATAGTGCCGTCGGCAATATATTTGAGGATAGGCGTATGACAGTCAGCTAAAGAAGATGAAGCTAAAGTAATATTTTTAATACCCATTTTAGCTAAAATATCAAGGGTCTTTACTAACAAGCCATCGCCATTTCGTAGGTGATGATGAAATGAAACAGTCATACCATCGTGTGGATTGGTTTTAGCGATTGCCTCCTCCAAATTTGGAGTTAATTTGGTTTGGTGAGCTAATTTTGCTTTATTAGGAGGTGGTATGGTAATTTCGGACATTTCTCCTTTTTTTAATTTCGTCCAGGCACCACTGAATGGCTCCGTTTTACCATATCCTTCAATAAATTCAGGGATTTCACGTCCTAAAGAATTTTGCATTGTTTATAGAACTATTTGTTGAAAATTGAAATACTAAAAATTGAATTAAGAAAAGTTTAAATTGCATCGGAATCAACACCAGCCAACTCGAGCACATAGTTGGCACGGGTAAGCACCGGAGCATCTACCATTTTGCCATCAACTGCAAATACACCAATTCCCAAGGCTTTATTTCTATTAAATTCCTTGATAATTCGGTAAGCTTTTCTGATTTCTTCCTCCGTAGGCGTAAACACTTCGTGCACAATATCAATTTGGCGCGGATTGATGACTGCTTTACCATTAAACCCTAACTCTTTGATATATTGCGTTTCAATCCGAAGGTCTTCTTCGTTGTCCACATCCACAAAAACAGTATCAATAGCATCAATTTTATTTGCTTTTGCTGCCATCACTATCATTTTACGCGCTAAGTCGATACCCGCACCATCTTTAGTGTTTTTGATATTCATATCGGCTGTTAAGTCTTGTCCGCCTATAGTAATGGCATCCACGCGTTTGCAGAATTTGGCAATTTCAAACACATTTTGAACGCCTAATGCCGTTTCAATCATAATATGAATTTTCATCTTGTCGTGAGGCAATCCGTGCCGGTCTTCGATTTCGGTAATCACCTGCACCAAACGATCCAACTCTTCGATGGTTTCAGTTTTTGGATAGCGAATGGCGTTGGGTTGCAAGGGAACAATTTCATTTAAATCGTCCATTCCGAAAGGCGTATCTAAGTGGTTTACGCGTACACAAACTTCGGCGCCATAATAATCCACTGTCTTCAACATATTTCGCACCAATATGCGAGCCGCATCCTTTTGGTTTAATGCCACAGCATCTTCCAAGTCCAACAACAAACTATCAGCACCATACACGCCACCATGTAGCAACATTGCAGGGTTGTTGCCCGGAATATACAACATTGTTCTTCTTTTATTTCTCATAAGTAATAAATTTCTATCAATACTTTCAAAATCAGTATTTTGAATTTCAATACATGGTTCCTTTTTGCGCATTGGACGCTCGTTTGATAGCCGTTTCCAATCTCGCTTTTATTACCGTATCAATGGCACCTTTATCATTGAAAACCAAGTGAATATCATTCACCTCATACTCGTCCAAGCTTTCTTGAATGATAGTAAGAATTTGATCCCCATACTGCCTTTGCACAGCCGAATCGACTTCAATTTTTCGCCCGGTGCCTTTTTCTACAGGCTCAATCAATACAAGCACATCGCTGGACTCAAAAGAACCCGCCTGAGCTTTTTTTACAATTTCCATATTATTAATAATGTTATGTATCGCCTCACAAATAAAGCAAAAAGAGACGCAAAGTTAGTGCATTTTTAGCATAATTATCCATGCAAAAAAACAATTAAAGATTTTTTTATTTAATTGCTTTATCTAAGTGGAAAAAATTTTTAGGGTTTTACAGCACAGTAGATAAAAAAAAGCCGCTAAACTTACGCTTAACGACTTCTATCTGATTTTGAAATGCAAAAATATTTCTAATTATCAAACCATTACTTAAAAAAAGCTATTTATCTACGTCCACCACTTCGGGCATTGCTATTTTTAGATTCACTTTTTGAAGACTCCCTAACGGAAGTTTGCCCACTTGCAGCTTGATTTCTATGTGTTTCTATTTTTACAGGTTCACTTCTCGTTGATTCGATGCGAGGGGATTCAATGCGTTGCGACTGAGTCCTTGTTGATTCGATGCGTGGTCGTTCATTAGAGCTACGTGAGGGCATATCCCTAACCACTTGATTGGAGCGAGCTTCTTTGTGTGAGTTTGGGGCAGCTACGAAAGGTCTTCTTCTACTATTTTCACTTGTGGAAGTGATGTTTCTTTCCGTTCTATTACTGTTTGTTCCATCATACCTCCTACTCGACGAATTGTTTTCAAATGTGCGCCTACTGGTGTTGGGAGTTACGTTGCTTGATTTCCTGTCCAGCTCCATCCGATTAGTTGTGTTCAAGTTTCGACTTGTATAGCTTCTTTCAGGAAATCGTGAACCATAATCGTTTCTACGATTTTTGTTGTAAACATGTTCGGCAACCTCACTGCGCCAATTGCTGCAATAACGATAGGAATGGTTATGATTTACATATCTATCAACGTGTGAAAGATATATATTAATTTCCAAAGGTCGGCGATAGCTGTAGTAGTGAGGATAATAACCCCAAGTATAAGGCGAATAATACCTACTATAACGAGGCGACCAGAACCAAGATACTAAGTAAGGTGTTTCGTAATAGTAAGGCTCAATAATATAATTATTGCCATAAATGTAAGGGTCACCAATCACACGCACATAGCTTCGACGGTTGCTGTTACGCTCGGTAACAATGGTGGCTACATCCTGAAAAACATCTTTATCTAAAATAGCTTGTATGACAACCAAATGAACACCATCTTCGGACGTTTCGATAACGCGAAGGTAATCGACGTCGCCATCACTATTCAAATCTAAATTCGATATTTGATTGTCCGAATCATTCAGCTTTCGTTCAAAATTGTCTAAGGTTCGCGCCTCAGCAAACAAAGAAGCAACTACTTTTAAATCAAGAGAATAACTTATATCATCGTTCACAGCCTGAATTTTTACGCGTTGTCCGTCCACTGTATTAGCAGTAGCAGCAATGACTAACATTGCTATCAGACTTAAAATTTTTGTTTTCATTTTTTTATTGATTTAAAAAGTAAATAAATGTGTTGGTTGCAACTAAAATTACTCCGGTGCGTTAGATAAAACAAAAGATGTGCCACAAATAAAAAAATATATTTACCTTTGTAGCTCAGTTTCAAAAACACAAAACAATCAAACAAAAAACACAACATGCAAACAACACTTCTTTTATTTGCGTTGGGAATGCCCGAGATATTACTAATCGCCTTGGTAGTATTGTTATTATTTGGAGGTAAAAAAATTCCAGAATTGATGCGAGGTCTTGGAAAGGGCGTCAATGAATTCAAAAAAGGCATGAATGATATCGAAAAAGAAATCAATACAGACGTTCAAACTGAAAAAAAAGACCAAAAAAAAGCTTGAAAAGTGAAAAGTAATTTCCATACATCACACAAAAGCAACAACACATTAAAATCATGAGTTTTTTTGAAACAAACGAGGGTGGTCTTACTTTTTGGGATCATCTGGAAGCTTTGCGATGGACTATTTTTAGAGTTTTAATCGTACTGATTGTTGTTGTAAGTATCTTATTCGGTTTTTCAGATTTTTTGTTCAATAAGGTAATTTTTCCTCCCCTTAGCTCCGACTTTGTTTTTTACAAACTGCTTTGTCATCTCTCAATTTGGCTCCATACCCCAGCTCTTTGTCCCGACGATTTTAAAATACAGTTAGTTAACTTAACGTTATCAGGGCAATTTATGGCACAAATAAATACTGTATTAACGGTATCAATCGTGGTCATTGTACCATACCTGCTCTTCGAAATTTGGAAATTTGTGAAACCAGCACTTTATGCCAACGAACGCAAAAATATTGGAAGCATTTTCTTTGCCTCCTCATTTCTTTTTTACTTAGGAACATTGGTCAGTTATTATCTTATATTTCCTCTCACCATAAGGTTTTTAGGTACCTATCAAGTTTCCGAACTTATACCCAACCAAATATCTTTAGAGTCATATATGGGCACACTGTTTGTGCTCACCTTCGCATTGGGTGTCATGTTCGAAATGCCTATATTAGCTTTTTTCTTATCCAAATTGGGGATTATTTCGCGCGAAACACTTCGCAATGGTCGAAACATCGCTATTGTAGTCATACTTATTGTATCAGCCGTAATAACACCGACAACCGATCCTTTCACCATGCTTGCTGTGGCGCTACCTCTGCAGCTATTATACGAAATTAGCATTTTGGTATGCAAACCACGAAAAGTAGTATTAGATGATGTAGAAGAAGAATAAAAACCTATTTTCGACGATGTCCTTTTTGCCAACCTGCTACCAATTCGTTACGAAACGAACGTTCTGCTTTGAAATACTTTTGTATGGTGGAAGCTTTGAGGCAGTTGCGCAGTTTACCATAATAAGTTTTGAGTAAGTGTGACTTTTGTATTTCGGATGTAACATATAAATCATTTATTTTCTGATAGTTAGCTTCGTTCATATCCTGTACGTGATGATGTAATTTGCTGAAAAACAATTTATTTCTATAAATAATTTTCCATACAGCATTTTCATATTCTAAAAAAATTGGCTTAACTAAGTCAGCATCTTCGCGACTCAACGGTATTTTTTCAACCAAATAATTCCATTTTCGGGCATGCATATCATCTACACTGGTATTTTGGGGTAAATCTTGTGCGTGAACCAAAGCTATTACAAATAGCATAAATAAGACAAAGGTGGATTTCATTTTATGGTGAATTTTATATTCTTGGGGTTGTAATAATTTTAGGTAAAAAAGATTATAATTGTTTTTTTATTCTTTGGAAACATCTACATATTCAACATTCTCCACATCATTCAATTGCGACATTACATACAGTTCGTAATTTTCAGCATTAGCCAATTTTTTATTTTCGTTGGCGTTATAAAAAATTGCGGACAGCAACACAACGCCCATAAATGCAGCTGCCACATACATCCAAGTACGGATAAAGTGTTTGTTAACTGTTTTATTATTCCCAATATTTTTTTCCATTTGCAAGGCAAATTCATCAAAATAATTGCTGGGAACAGTGAAAGGCTTTCTGTTTCCAATTTTTTGCAGTGTGTAATTACTATTGTTTTTCATACTTTTATTGACTATAAAAATTGCATTTCGTTTAATTATAAAATTCAATTGCGGTGATATTTAACATTTTAGAAACCCATAGCGAACATTATTCAGCTTCAGTTTCCAGATAACGTTCAATTTTTTTTACCGCATGATGATAGGATGCTTTCAAAGCTCCCGCGCTTGTTCCAAGAATTTCTTCTAATTTTTCGTAAGTAATATCCTCGAAGTATTTCATATTGAAAACCAATCGTTGTTTTTCAGGTAAGGTAAGTATAGCCTCCTGCAATTTTCGTTCGGCATCGTTACCGTCAAAATACGAATCAGCTTTCAAATTTTGAAACATCAGGCTCTCTTCATCTTCCATCGAACCGATATGTTTCAGTCGCTTAGTAGCCAAAAAAGTAAGCGTTTCGTTAGTAGCAATGCGATAGAGCCATGTTGAAATCAACGAATCGCCCCGAAAACTATCAATTCCGTTCCATGCTTTGAGAAAAGTATTCTGCATCACATCGTTCGTATCTTCGTGATCGAGTAGCATTTTACGAATGTGCCAGTAAATGCGTTCCTGATAAAGTCGCACAATGCTACTAAAAGCCGCATCTTTTTTATGCGGTTCTGCAAGCATGGCAAGTAACGCTATATCTGTTTGGTTCATTAATCGGATATTGATAATTCGTGTTCTGTGGAATTTATTGACTTAAAAAAAACGAAAAGGTTTAAAAATAGAGCGCGCAAGCTTCTTTTTTATTCGTGATGACTCCAAGCAATTGCTTAAACAGGCTTTGCAAAGATAGCACGGATGCCTCTATTACACAATAAAAGCATCAACAACTTGTTATATTACTGCATTTTTAATACATTTGCATCCCTCGAAAAGAATAAGAACGAGGACTAATAAAAATTTAAAGACCCAAAATATTTCCCTATGAACAAAGCAATAATTTTTTGTTTAACCTTGATTAGCCTAAACGCAAATGCACAATTATTGTGGGAAATATCGGGCTCCAAAATCAGGCATAAATCCTTTTTATTGGCAACGCATCAACTTGTACCAGCAAAAGCTTTTGACAAAATACCTGGCGTTTTTAAAGCCTACAATGCTTGCAAAGTAGTGGTGTGCGAATTTGCCACATCGCAAACCGACACCGAAACTGAATTAAAAAAATTGGCACTCCTCCCCTACGAAAAGTCCATGAAACGCTATTTGAATGAAGCTACTTATTTAAAAATTGATAGTGCATTAAAAATTTATTTAAAAATGAACCTGCAACAAATAGAACGGTTACATCCAGCAGTTATTCGGCAATTGCTTCACAGTGAACTATTTAAACAAGCAAACAACATAAAAGACGATGCTCAAACCGATTCTTATTTTGAACAAGTAGCCAACCTCAAAGGGAAAGAAATCAGGAGTATCTTTCATACAAATAAATCGTTGACCGAACTTCTCGACCCACAAACTATCCAATTGCAAACCAAGCTTTTGAGCTACGAAACAGAAAAAACAGACAGTATAAAATCGGCATATCGTGTGTTACTCACCAATTATCAAACGAACAATTTGAATGCACTGTTGGCTCAAAATCATACCGTAGGGCAACTATCCAGCGATTGGATTGAATTACTTCAAACGAAAAGCTGTTTTATTACACTTGATGTTCAGTATTTCACTGGCAAACAAAATATTATCGATGTGTTACGAAACAAAGGTTATCAAGTAATTCCGTACTCCGAAAGACATTAAAATTCGTTTACACAATCTAATTTCTGCACAAATCATTTCATTATGTGCCATTTATTAAATATATTTGCGCACTGAATCCGATACAGATGCTATCTAATATTTTAATAAGAATCAGATGATACAAGAAAATTTCGTACGACTATTCGAAGATGCCTTACGTAAAAATTGGGAATACCCCGCTTACAGTAATTACGGCGAAGACCTTACCCTGACCTATGCCGATGTTTCCAAGCGAATTGCCAAACTGCATCTACTGTTTGAGCAATGCCAACTCCAACAAAACGACAAAGTAGCCCTAATTGGTCGCAACACGGCAAATTGGGCTGTATGTTATTTAGCTACCGTAACTTATGGCGCTATTATAGTACCAATACTTCAGGACTTTAACCCCAATGATGTACACCACATTTGCAACCATTCGGAAGCTAAACTACTTTTTGTGAACGAAAACATTTGGGAAAATTTAGAAGAAGAAAAACTTACGAGTTTGAAAGCTGTGTTTTCGTTGAAAAGTTACAATTGCATCACGCTACTCAATAAAGTACCTCGTCCGGCACTTCCCGAAAACGAAATTTACGAAAAATTGGTATTGAAATATTTACAACCCGATTATATTAATAGCCTTTTTCATGCCAAATATGCTGCAGGTTTTGTACGCGATAGTGTGCGCTATGTCGATAAACCAAATTCCGAAATTGTATCTATCAATTATACTTCGGGCACCACAGGTTTTAGTAAAGGTGTAATGACTACAGGAAATGCACTTGCAGGCAATGTAACGTTTGCACTAAATACAGGACTTATAGCACCACTTTACCGGATATTATCTTTTTTGCCTTTAGCTCATGCTTATGGATGTGCATTCGATTTTTTGGCTACCACAGTGGCTGGCTGCCATGTTCATTTTGTTGGAAAAATTCCATCACCCAAAGTTTTGTTGGCAGCATTTGCCGAAATAAAACCAAATATCATTTTCTTAGTGCCACTCATTGTCGAAAAAATATACCGCAAGCAAATTCAACCCTTGTTAGCAAAACCAACCATGCGCTGGGTACTCAGCATACCATTTTTGGACACAACTGTACTTACGCAAGTCCGTAAAAAGTTAATCGATGCCTTTGGTGGCGAATTTTACGAAATCATTATTGGCGGTGCACCACTCAATGCCGAAGTAGAGGCATTTTTTACCAAAATAAAATTCCCTTTCAGCATTGGTTATGGCATGACCGAATGTGCACCACTCATAAGCTATGCCGACCACAAAGAATTTATTCCAAAATCGGCAGGTAAGATTTTGGGGAATATGAAAGTGAAAATAAGCGATCCAAATCCCGAAACAGGTACAGGCGAAATTTGTGTGCGTGGCGAGCATGTGATGGCAGGCTACTACAAAAACGAAGATGCAACCAAAGCTATTATTGATAGGGAAGGATGGCTACACACTGGCGACTTGGGTACCGTGGACGCCGATGGTAATATATTTATTCGCGGACGAAACAAAACGATGATTTTGGGTGCCAGCGGGCAAAATATCTATCCCGAAGAAATAGAGGCAAAACTCAACAATATGCCTTTTGTTATGGAAAGCTTGGTAATAGAGAGCAATGGTAAGCTGATAGCTTTGATATGCCCCGATTACGATGCTGTTGATTCCGAAAACATGAATCAAAAACAATTGGAAGAGGTTATGGAAGAAAATCGCAAAGCGCTCAATGCTATTGTTGCTAACTTCGAGACCATCTCCAAAGTGCAGCTTTTTCCACACGAATTTGAAAAAACACCCAAGAAAAGTATCAAAAGATACCTCTATTCGGCAGGTTTTCAGGCTCCTAATGCGACAAAAAACAATTAGCAAATGTTAAAAATGCGACTTTTTGCAATTTTGTTGAAAATAAAAAGATAAAATGATACAATATAATGAAAATTGATGTAATTTTGTAGCGATTTTGAATTGCATAACAAATAAGTTAAATTTTAAAACGTTTAGAAAATGAAAAAAGTATTTTTATTTTGTGTAGTAGCATTAGCTTTTGCTTCTTGCGCTCCTAAAGCTGCAGAAGAAGCTCCTGCAACTGATTCTATTGCTGTTGATACTGTTGCTGTTGTTGATACAGTTGCTGTTGACACAACTGCTGCTGACTCTGCAGCTATGTAATCAAAGCCTTATAAATGCTTCGGCATTTTAAAAGTCCACTAAAGCTATTTGGTGGACTTTTTTTTTGTTTAACAACTAGGCGTGTTTACGCTTTTCACATCGAACATTAATACAAAACAAATAAATTATACTGGTTATGTGCTTAGAGCAAGTGTTAATTTTGAAACGTCTTTTATTTCATAAATTGCAAGAAATTTAGAAGAAATCAAATAACTATTTAACAAGAAGATTTTTTTGAATGCTAAGTTGCAAAGTTGCAAATACGCTAAGTTTTTTTTATTAGTTATTCTTCGTGGCGACTTAGTGTCTTAGCAACTTTGCGTTCAAAATATATTTCAAAAAAATCCTTATTGATAACGACTTGCCCTAAGCAGATAACCAGTTAAATTACAACTTGATAGCAAACATTTTTAGCCTTTTATCGAGCATGTGTGGAGGTATAATTTGCTTAACTGAATTTGCCACAGCATTCATAAGTCCTTCGCGTACATAATCTTGCCTAATAACCAACGAAATTTCACGCGTAGCCTCGGGACGCACAATATGGCGCAAATTCTGTTTTTGAACCTCGGAGAGCAAATCAATATGCAACTCTGGAATTATAGTGTAACCACCATTAATATCCACAATTTTAACCAAGGTATCAATGCTCCCCGCTTCGAACGTAGAAGTATGCAATTTATTTTGGCAAAAATTAAACACCTGATTACGAAGACAATGTCCTTCCTCAAGTACCCACAATCTATTTGTATGCAAGGCTTCGGACGGAATTTCGGTTTGGCTAAAAAGCACATCGTTGGGCGAGATATAAGCTTCGAATTGCTCATAATACAAAGGAACTTCAAGCAAATTGGCATCTTGCAATGGCGTGGATAGAATTGCCATATCTATATCGCCTGTTTGAAGTTTACGCACAACGGACTCTGTACGCAATTCAGTAACACGTAGCACCACATCGGGATAATTCATTCTAAATGTAGCCATAAATTTGGGCAACAGATAAGGAGCCACGGTAGGTATCATTGCTAACGATAAATTGCCCGAAACATTTCCCTTCTGGGCAATCACAATCTCTTTCAGTTGACTTGCCTGAAGTAGCACTTGTTGCGCCTGACGAACAATCAGAACACCTGTTTCGGTTAAAGAAACCGGATGCGACGATCGATCAAAAATACGACAATCGAGCTCCTCTTCTAATTTTTGAAGCATGGAACTCAGCGTGGGTTGTGTTACCTTACACATTTCGGCAGCACGAACAAAATGACGTGTTTTGTGTAATGCCATTACATACTCAAGTTGTTGAAGTGTCATGTTTTTAGGAGTTTATTTAATAATTCGATACACATTTCCAGGTAAGCATTTGAGCAAGCCTTTAAATTCCAATTCGAGGAGCATGGACGATAATCTACTTACAGGCATAGCAAGCTGAATAGCTAATTCGTTCATTTGCATCCCGTCAACTTTTTGTCGCAAAGCCGAAACAATAGTTTGTTCATCATCGGAAAGGTCTAAAAACAAGGCTGTTTGCACATGCCGAATACCCTCTACTTGCTGGTTTTCCCAATTCATAAAGCGCATCACATCCTCCGCCGATTCAACGAGCGAAGCCTTGTTATTTTTGATAAGTGCATTGCATCCTGCCGACCAAACATCGTTTACCCTACCTGGAAATGCAAACACATCCCTATTGTATTCATTTGCAATTTCGGCTGTTATCAGAGCACCACCTCGAGCAGCCGACTCAATAACAATAGTGGCATCGCACAAACCGGCAATGATGCGATTTCTCTGAACAAAATTTTGCCGATCTGGATTGGTTCCGCTCAGATATTCGGTTAATAACAAACCCTTTTCAATCATTTTTACAGCCGTAGGACGATGCACAGCAGGATAAATGCGGTCGAGACCATGACCCACCACGCCAATAGTTGGCAACCCATTATCTAAAGCCGCTTTGTGTGCACAAATATCCACGCCGTAAGCCAAACCGCTTACAATGTTTACATTAGGCAACAATTGAGCTATATCGTCAATAAACTTTTTGCAATTTTCTTTCCCATTTTCGGTAACATTGCGCGTGCCAACAATGCCAATAAATTTGCCATCATTCAGATTGCAATTTCCTTTGGAGTAAATCATAATGGGTGCGTCCGAACATTCTTTCAATCGAAATGGATAAGTACGATCGGTGAAGTAATGGGTTGCAATTTTATTTTTTAGTATAAATTCAAGTTCTTCATTGGCGCGTTTGAGCACATTTTGGTTCACAATTTCACGCGAAAGAACTTCACCTATACCCGGAATTTTGGCTAAATTTGCTTGATTTTCTTTAAACACGCCCTCTTCTGAACCCACATAAGCAATGAGATTTTTAGCTAAATTATTTCCGATTCCTTTTATTAGCGTAATCCCTATTTTATACTGCAAGTTTTCCATATTTTAACGTTTCTACTTTCGTTTTAGTATTAAACGTAACAACCAGGCGACAAGCCAAGCAGTTAAAATACCTACAATATCGCAAGACCAATCGAGCCATTCGGCAGAACGAGGATAAAAGTAACGTTCTTGTAAAATCTCGATAAGACCACCCATAAGTATAGGAAAAACGAAACAAATTGATACAAATTTCAAAGTTAGAAACTTAGTCTGATTAGCTTTGTAATAATCATAAATAAGCGTCAATCCATATACTATATATATCACATAATGAGCCCATTTATCGGCAAATTTTACCGTAGGAAGCTCCTTAAAATTATCAGGCTTTGCAAACGAGAGATAGAGAATTAAGAGAGAAAACAATATTGATTTCCAATATTTCAAAAATAAATTTTTCACTAATTGTACTTTTTAGAATAAGTATTTTTATCTTTGCAAAGATAAATTTATAATTTAAATTTCAGAAATTAAAAAACAAGAAAATATGAAAAAAGCAGTTTTATTTGCTATTGTTGGGCTATTTTTAGCTTCTTGCAGCAGCGTTTTACTCACCGGACGCAAACAATTATTATTAGTTTCGGACACGGAAGTATTGGCTATGAGCGCAACTTCGTACAAGCAGTTTGTCGATTCAGTGCCTGCATCAAAAAACACCGTTCAAACAGCAATAGTCAAAAGAGTTGGCAATAATATTGCAAAAGCTGTTGAAAATTATTTGAGAGCCAACAACTTAGCCGACGAGATAGCAAACCTCAAATGGGAATTTAACTTAGTAAAAGATACCAACGTAAATGCCTTTTGTATGCCTGGAGGTAAAGTTGTGTTTTTTGAAGGCATCATGCCAATTGCTAAAACCGAAGCGGGAGTTGCCACTGTAATGGGACACGAAGTGGCACATGCCATTGCTAAACACAGCAACGAGCGTTTAAGTCAGCAAATGGTAACATCGTACGGAGCAAATTTAGCAAGCATTTTGGTATCAAATAAATCGGCAGCCACACAACAAACCATTGGAATTTTGTATGGATTGGGTACGCAAGTAGGTGTTATCCTTCCCTATTCGCGTAAACATGAGTATGAAGCCGACCGATTAGGGATGATTTTCATGGCAATGGCAGGCTACGACCCGAACGAAGCTATTTCGTTTTGGGAACGTATGTCGGCAAACGGGAAATCTTCGACCATGGAAATAATGAGCACACACCCATCGGATGTAAACCGTGTTGCTCAGTTAAAAGCAAACATTAACGAAGCATTACCATTTTACAAAAAATAAACCTCCTATAAGGCTTATAAACAGCTTATCAACGATCGTGTTCGTACAACTGTTTATTAACAAAACCTCCCAAAGCATTGTAGCGTTCGAACTTCAAATAAGATTGAACGCCCGAAGCTAATGGGAGTTTGTTTTTTCCCCAATCGAACTGTCCTCCATACTGATAAAGCATAGCAATAAAGTAATTACCCAAATCGTAGCCAAGCACATCGTAGCGTGGGTTGGTGGTAGAGACTTTCCAATCAAAATATTTTTGGAATAATTGTGTATAATTCAGATATTCTGAATCGTTCAGATTGGCTTTGAATGGCGCAACGCTCAAAGATTTGAATTTGCGAGTTGTATTTTGATTTTTCCAACTATATTGCTCGTACAAAACAATTTCAAATTCAGATGATTTGTTATTCAAATAAGCAATATAAGGAAAAATTCCCGAAAACTTTTCGGTATTAAAAATTACAACATTTATTTTGTCTTTTTCAAAATACGTAGTAGTTGCTATATTTTGCTCTGTCACAGATGGCAAAACATGAAAATCGATGGCATTTTTAAGAAGCATTTCTTTTAAGTTACTCGAAAACTGATAGCCGTAATCACTGTAAGAGCTTTCCGATAAGTCCATAAAAATGAGGTTATACGATTTCTGTTTTGAACTTAGGAGGTTGAAAAAATAATCCAGCTCGGCATCGGAAGATGGGTTGAATTGCAACAAATAAGGGTTACTGTTTAACTCCGGTACTTTCGATGAAAACGGAATGATAGTTGGAATTTTATGTTGCAATGCAAATTCGCTCACGGACGAAATTTGATTTGAATAGGCTGGTCCAACTATTAAATCTACCTGTTTCAAGTTCGTTTGCTGCAACACTTCTGCCATTTTTTCTTCCGATTTTTCGGTATCATAACTGTATATTTCCAAGCTCACCCCTTTGGATTTAGCGGCATTAGCAGCAATTAAAAAACCGGCATAAAACTCCTGAAACCTTTCATTAACAGCATCATTTTTTTGATTTTCCATTGTTAAGGGAAGGAGAATAGCTACTTTAATTGCCTGCTGATTGGGCTTTACTTTATTTGTTAAGCGCGTAAGGTAAGTTGGTGTTGATGACAACACAGGGATAGAGACAATAGGCTTTTTATCAGAAATTTCCTGCTTATCAGCTTGAGTAACCAAGCTATTTTCTGTATCATTTTTACCATTTGAAGTTGCTTTATTTGTATTTACTGATTGCGGAATGTGAAGTACCATGCCCGTCTTTAATCCCTTCTCAAGCTCTGGGTTAGCTTTTTTCAGTTCATCTTGCGATACATTATACTTCCTACTAATAGCAAAAAGAGTTTGTTTTTTTTCAACCACATGCTCCATCATGATTGTTTTTTGGTTGTTTGTTTGTACAACTTGAGCTGTTGAAGTGTTTGTAATATTTTTAGGTAATTTCTTTCTCGGAATAAGCAAAATCTGTCCAACTTTCAAACCTGAAGCAGCCTCAGGATTCAATGAATTTAATTCATCAAGTGTAACATCAAAACGTTTGCTTATACCATACATTCCTTCGCCAGCTTGCGCCGTGTAAAGAATATATTCAACACCATTAATTTTTTTTGTTTGGTATGGATTATCGGCATAAGTATATAGAATTGAGGTAAGTATAAAACAAAAAACAAAAAAATGGGCTAATTGAAATCTTAGTTGCAAGACATTACGTTCAAAAAAATTTAATTGTTTCATTATTTAAAATTTAAAGAAATAAATACGAGACATATACCCCTTAAAAAAAAATTGGGGGCTATATTATACAAAAATTGATACAATACAGCCCCCGATATGAACTAAAATCGAGCCAAATTAATTAATCAACGAACGCCCAGTCATTTCCACCGGTTTGTCAATTCCCAAAATAGTGCAAAGTGAAGGAGCTACATCGGCTAAAATACCATTTTCAACCTTAGCATTTTTATTCTCGGTAACATAAATAAATGGAACAGGATTTAAAGAATGTGCTGTGTTTGGTGTTCCATCTTCATTTTCGGCGTTGTCAGCATTACCATGATCGGCAATAATGATAATTTCGTAACCATTTGCTTTTGCAGCATCTACAACTTTTTCCACCGAAGCATCAACAGTTTCCACTGCTTTTACTATGGCTTCTCTAACGCCTGTGTGCCCTACCATATCGCCATTGGCAAAGTTTAAGGCAATAAAATCAAATTTCTGAGTTTGAATGGCAGCTACTAATTTTTCAGTAACTTCTGGGGCACTCATTTCGGGTTGTAAATCGTAAGTTGCCACTTTAGGCGATGCCACTAAAATACGTTCTTCGCCAGGAAATTCACTCTCACGACCGCCTGAGAAAAAGAAGGTTACGTGTGCAAATTTTTCTGTTTCAGCAATGCGCAATTGTTTAAGACCTAAATTCGAGACGTATTCGCCCAATGTATTTTGAACGTTATCTTTGTCGAACAAGATATGTAAGCCTCTGTATGACGAGTCGTAAGGAGTCATGCAATAGTATTCTAAAGGAATTGTATGCATATCAAATTCAGGCATCTCTTGTTGTGTAAGTACCACTGTTAACTCCTTAGCGCGGTCGTTGCGATAGTTAAAAAATAGCACAACATCACCAGATTCAATTTTCGCTAATGGATTACCATGTTCGTTGGTCATCACAATAGGTTTTACAAATTCGTCGGTAACTCCATCGGCATAAGATGCTAACATAGCATCCACGGGATTGAGAGCTTGAGCGCCAATGCCATTCACCATCAAATCGTAAGCTAATTTTACACGTTCCCAACGTTTGTCACGATCCATGGCGTAATAACGACCAATGATGGAGGCAATTTTAGTGGTTGAAGTTTTCGTATATGTATCCAATTGTTCAATAAAACCTTTACCACTTTTGGGATCCGTGTCACGTCCATCCATAAAACAATGAACGTAAGCCTCTGTATTATAACCAGCTGCAATGTCAACAAGCTTCAGCAAATGGTCTAACGAACTATGAACGCCACCATTGGAAACTAAACCCATAAAATGAATCTTTTTCTTCGAGTCGCGTGCATACGAGAATGCTTTAACCACGGCTGGATTTTCCAAAATACTATTGTCGCGACAGGCGATATTGATTTTCACCAAATCCTGGTAAACTACTCTTCCGGCTCCAATGTTTAGGTGCCCAACTTCCGAGTTACCCATTTGCCCATCAGGTAAACCTACATTTTCGCCCGATGCCAACAATTGCGAATTGGGGTAGTTTTGAAACAAAGAATCCAAATATGGCGTGGGTGTACTCGAAATAATATCGGCTTTCGATTTATTTCCAATACCCCAACCATCAAGTATCATTAACAATGCTTTTTTGCTCATATTGATTTGATTTTTAATTATTTATATTTTATTTGTTGATTTTTTTTTTGAGGCTGCAAAATTACTCATTTTTTTTGGTTTAGCGTAAAATAAAATTTCTAAAATTCTATTGATAGCTTTAACGAAACTATAAATATAACTACAAAGCCTCTTTTTTGTTCAAAAAAAAAAACGCCTCAACAATGTGTTGAAACGTTTTTTTAATTTTTTTCGAACAGAAATTACTTTCTAATTCCTAACTCTTTGATAATAGCACGGTAACGAGAAATTTCAACGTCTTTTAAATAATTAAGTAAACGACGACGTTTTCCTACCATGATTACAAGAGCACGTTCTGTACTATAATCTTTTTTGTTTAACTTGAGATGCTCAGTTAAATGGTTGATACGGAACGAAAACAATGCTATCTGAGCCTCTGGAGATCCAGTATCAGTGTTAGACTTGCCGTATTGACCAAAGATTTCTTGCTTTTTTTCAGCAGTTAAATACATAATAAATTGTATATGATTATAATAAAAATACAAACTTAGCCTTGTACGCTTCACAAAACTACAGGTTTGATTTTGAGGGTGCAAAGATACATTTTTTTTTCAGAACAACAATCACAGTATCAATTTTTTTGCTTAATTTTGTATCCTTTCAAAAAAATGAATACACAATGATAAGCTATTTACAAGTGGAGCATCTCACAAAATCGTTTGGCGATTTGCTTCTTTTCGACAATATATCTTTTGGTGTTGCTGATAACCAGCGTGTTGCACTGATTGCAAAAAACGGAACAGGCAAAACGACTCTGCTAAATGTGCTTGCCGGAAAAGAGGATTACGATGCAGGCACCATCTCTTTTCGACGCAATTTAAGGATTGGTTATTTAGAACAGAATCCTGATTTTCCTAAAGGACTTTCGGTGATTGACGCTTGCCTTCAAACCGACAACGAAGCCATTCGAGCTATTGCCGATTACGAACATTGCATGTTGCACAACAACCACGAGGCTTTAGACGAAATTATCAGCAGGATGGACTTGCTGAAAGCCTGGGACTACGAAACGCGCATTAAACAAATTTTGGGGAAACTCAACATCACCAATTTTGAGCAGCCTATCGGTGAGCTATCTGGCGGACAACTTAAGCGCGTGGCATTAGCAAATGTACTAATTGCAGAGCCCGATTTACTCATTTTAGATGAGCCCACTAACCACTTAGATTTGGAAATGGTGGAATGGCTCGAAGATTTTCTAAAACGAGCATCGATGGCATTGCTTATGGTTACGCACGATCGTTATTTTTTAGACCGCGTTTGCACCGACATAATTGAGATTGACCATCAGTCTCTGTACCAGTATCGAGGCAACTACAGCTATTACTTGGAAAAAAGGGAAGAGCGTATTTCAAATTTCGACGCAGAAACGGAACGAACCGTAAATTTATATCGTACCGAATTGGACTGGATGCGCCGTCAGCCACAAGCACGCTCCCACAAATCGAAATCGCGCATCGATCGTTTTTCGGAAATTGAAAATCGCGCCAAACAGCGTCGCAACAACGATAAAGTTCAATTAGACGTGAAAGCAAGCTACTTAGGTTCCAAAATTTTTGAAGCCAAGTATGTATCCAAATCGTTTGAAAATCTGAAAATATTAGACAAATATTATTACAACTTTGCTCGCTACGAAAAACTCGGCATTGTTGGTAAAAATGGTACAGGGAAATCAACCTTTCTGAAAATGTTGTTAGGCGAAGTGAAACCAGATAGTGGCTCTTTCGATGTTGGCGAAACCGTTGTTTTTGGATATTACAGCCAAGATGGGCTTGCGTTTGATGAACAAATGAAAGTGATTGATGTGGTGCGCGATATTGCCGAGGAAGTTAGTTTAGGAAATGGACGCAAAATGTCGGCATCACAGTTTTTACAACATTTTCTTTTTACGCCCGAAACGCAATATAATTATGTGTATAAACTTAGTGGTGGCGAAAAACGACGTCTGCACTTGTGTACCGTTTTGATGCGCAATCCAAATTTTTTAGTGCTCGACGAACCTACAAACGACCTCGATATTATTACCTTAAACATTCTTGAAGAGTATTTGCAAGCTTTCAAAGGTTGCGTGATTGTGGTGAGCCACGACCGTTACTTTATGGATAAAGTAGTAGATCATTTATTAGTGTTTAAGGGCAATGCAGAGCTAAAAGATTTTCCGGGCAACTATACCGATTATCGTGACTGGACAGCATTAGAAGAGGAAGAGTTGCGAGCAAAAAAATCGGAGGCTGAAGTATATATTCCAAAACCTGAAACAACAAAAACAAAAACAGAACCTGCAGCAAAAAAACTTTCGTACAAAGAACAAAAAGAATTCGAAAACTTAGAAACCGAAATAGGCACACTCGAACAAGAAAAAATAGCCATTGAGCTTCAATTAGCATCTGGCAATTTATCAACCGATGAAATTGTTGCAATTTCGGAACGTCATGGCATTATAAATCATTTGATTGATACAAAAACAAGCCGTTGGATAGCGTTAAGCGAACTCTAAAAATTGCAGTATTTGTAACTATTCTATATTCAAAAAAAAACAAAAACGAGCAACTTAAAAAATTATTAGGAATATTCTAA
>MNZK01000096.1:0-16716 GCA_001873635.1 Porphyromonadaceae bacterium CG2_30_38_12
GGATTGCCCTGCCGGTCGGTTCATTTTCTTTATCCAACCATCAAAGGTATTGGGATGATAACCATGCTCTCGACTATAATCGGTACGGCTCAAACCGCTACTGAGCCAATTTTCGACTATTTTACTGTACTCTTCACGGTACTTCATTTTTGATCTGTTTGTCATCTTTGCTTTTTTACGACAAAGATAATTGCGTCAATTTAATCCCAAAAGATGGGGGTAGCGGGAGGGATACGGTGCTTCTACCTGCGGTAGGCAGGCGAAATGACAAGGCATTTTTAAAATGGAAGTCAGGATACTCCCATTTTACAGTCCGTAGATAAAGAAACTACGGACTGCTGCCAGTGAAAGATTACACGCAAAGCTGAGCGGGGGCTAAATTACTTATCGGAATTGTTCGTAGTTGCGAATTGGGCAACGCCATAGCGCCTACAATATATATATATATATATTTATATATGCTATGAATAGCTGACCTACATATCAAGCTGTCTTTTTTAGCTTGTAATACTTAACGCAATTCAATGTAAAAAATGCGTTACATCGATCCGTTTTGAAAACAAAATCAGCTACATAAATTGTGTTACACGGTTCAATATCTTGTCGTTTAAAATACAAAATTCAGTTTTTATGCAAAAATAATTTTTTTTATTGCATAATAAATTAACTAAAACAGTTGGTTTGCATTTTAAAAATTTATATTTGTAGTTACTTTACAGTTCATTATTAATTACTGTAATAAATACTACAAATTATGACATACCATGAAAACTGACAATCACAAAATTTTTGATACAACGCAACCTATTGGTATAAACACTCAAAATACTGTTGAGACAAATATTTTAAAACGTAAAATGCAACATACGAAGCTTATTTTCAAAATAGGTTTTCTTATTTTGCTCCCCGTCATTGGTTTTTATATTTTCAACACATGGAAAGGTGAAAAATTAGCCACTGAAACACATACTTTAGAAGGTGCTAAAACGATTGCAAATTTACTAAATGGTGAGATGCTAAAAGAAATGAAAGCACTCCCATCTGACACCAATTTGTTGGCTTATCAGAGTATAAAGAATCGTTTGTTGTATTTGGTATCACATGACAATAAAATTCGTTTTGCTTATTTGTTTTGGCAAACGAACGGACGGATATTTTTTATGGCCGATTCGGAGCCTGCTGGTTCGGCTGATATCTCACTTCCAGGGCAAGAGTTTACGGAAGCCTCTGAGCGCGATTTAGTGCCTTTTAGGACTGGATTAGAAGTACTTACGGCAGCCGAAACCGACCGTTGGGGTACGTGGATTAGTGTGCTTATTCCTATAAAAGATGTTCATACTGGTACAGTCACAGCTGTGTTTGGGATGGATTATCCCGCTGATAATTTTTACAACCAAGCCATGTATACTACCTGGTTAGCTGTGCTTATTTCGATACTTATTTTGTTGATATATATCGGTTTTTACCGTACCATATCTAAAAATTTCAGATTAGAGTTAGAGCAACAAAACACCCTCTATATTAATAACAAGCTCATAGAAAAGGATAAATTGCAAAAGCAAGCCGAAGAGGTGCTCAATAGAGAACGGATACTGTTACGGACTTTGATTGAGAGCATTCCCGACTCCATTTATGTTAAAGATATGCAGTGTAGAAAGGTTTTAGCAAACAAAGCTAATTGCCATAACATGGGTTTTGAGAGTGAGGACGATGTTATTGGTAAAACAGATTTTGATGTTTATTCGCCCGAAGTTGCACAGCCATTTTATGAAGACGATCAGCAAGTGTTGCGTGAGGGGAAAAGTATTTTAAACAGAGAAGAGCTTTTTGTTGATAAAGCTGGAAATAAACAATGGCTTCTTACCTCTAAGTTACCATTGTACGATTCCAAAGGATTTATCACTGGGTTGGTTGGTTTAGGACACAACATTACCTATCGCAAGCAAGAGGAAAAAGAATTGCTACTTGCTAAAGAGCAAGCTGAAGCTGCCAGCAAAGCAAAATCGGAGTTTTTGGCTAATATGAGTCACGAAATACGAACGCCGCTGAATGGCGTGATAGGATTTACTGAATTGCTTTTGAGTACCCCTTTGTCATCAGTGCAACAGCAGTATGTTCAAAATGCAAATATCTCGGGTCATGCTTTGTTGGGAATTATCAACGATATACTGGATTTTTCCAAAATTGAAGCTGGCATGATGGATTTAGAAATCATCAAAACTGATATGATGGAGCTATTAGGACAAAGTGCTGACATTATTAAATATAGTGCCGACAAAAAGGGTTTGGAAATTTTACTCAATATTGATACTGAAATGCCGCGCTTTGCGATGGTTGATACGGTGCGACTGAAACAAATTTTTGCTAATTTGCTTGGGAATGCTGTTAAATTTACTTCATCTGGCGAAATTGAATTGAAAGTTAATTACGAGCAAGTTAGCACAGGTATTGGAAAATTTCACTTTGCTGTGCGTGATACCGGCATTGGAATAAGCCAAGAAAATCAAGCGAAATTATTCAAATCATTCAGCCAAGCTGATAATTCAACCACTCGAAAATTTGGTGGAACTGGCTTGGGATTGGTGATTTCGCAACTGATAGCTGAAAAAATGGGCAGCAAAATCTCTATTTCGAGTAATCTGGGCGAGGGCACCACTTTTTATTTCGACTTAATTACCGAGGTTGAATTTGGAGACAAACGGAGTAACACTCCCAAGTCTTCTATAAACCGTTGTATGGTGATTGATGACAATGAAAATAACCGAATTATATTACTCGATACTTTGTCAAATTGGGGTATTAGCTGTGTTAGTTGTGATAATGGATGGGATGCTCTGAAAATTATTGAAAATTCGGCGCCTTTCGATGTCGTTGTATGCGATTATCACATGCCAGCCATCGATGGTATAGAAACCATAAAGCTGATACGTGAAAAGTTAAATTTATCGCCCCAACAATTGCCCATTATCCTTTTACATTCATCATCCGACGATGCCGAATTGCATAAAAAATGCGACATGTTGGGTGTTCGTTTTCGACTAACCAAACCAGTGAAAGCCGACGATCTTTATAATTATTTTAGCAACATTAATACGCCAAGGGAGACCCATACTGTTGGTGATAAGGTTGTTGAGAATAGAACTGCATCTTTACAAACCTCAAATGAAACTTGCATTTTGGTTGCTGAAGACGTTGAGATGAATATGGTGTTAATTAAATTTTTGATCAGCAAAATCATTCCTAATGTAAAAATTATTGAAGCCAAGAATGGGGTTGAGGCGGTGAAAAAATGGCGGATGGAGCATCCCAATTTAATATTAATGGATATGCAAATGCCCGAAATGGATGGCGTAGAAGCTACAATCGAAATCAGAAAATTAGAAAATAATGCAAAGACGCCGACGCCTATTTTAGCACTTACTGCCGGCGCGCTGAAAGAAGAACGAGAAAAATGTTTGGCTTGTGGAATGAATGATTTCTTGACAAAACCCATCGAACAACAAAAATTACGCGAAGCACTTGAGCGGTATTTGTAATGAAACAAGGGGTAACATCAAGCTTTTGTGCTGCTATAAATCAATTTGTATGTCGCGAAACCCAAGAAAATAGAGAATACCATCGAGCCCAATGGTGGAGATGGATTGTTGGACGTTTTCTTTCACTGTTGGTTTGGCATGAAAGGCAATTCCCAAACCAGCAATATTTAACATGGGCAAATCGTTAGCGCCATCGCCGACGGCAATTACTTGTTCGAGGTCAATTTTTTCAACCTGAGCAATCAATCGAAGTAGTTCGGCTTTCCGTTTTCCATCAACGATATCGCCTACGTAATTGCCTGTAAGTTTTCCGTTTACGATTTCCAATTCATTTGCATAGACATAATCTACATCAAAAAGTTTTTTAAGATGAAGACCGAAGTAGCTGAAACCACCCGAAAGTATGGCTATTTTGTAGCCACATTTTTTCAAAATAGACATTAGCCTTTCAGCACCATCCATGATAGGCAGTGAAGATGCAATTTCTTCGAGTACATGCTCGTCTAAGCCTTTGAGCAATGCTATTCTTTGTTTGAAACTTTCGGTGAAATCGATTTCGCCTCGCATTGCACACTCGGTAATGGCGCGCACTTGCTCACCTACGCCAGCCTTATCGGCTAACTCATCAATGACTTCTGTTTTTATAAGGGTCGAGTCCATGTCGAAACAAATTAATCGTCTGTTTCTTCTGAAAATATCATCTTTCTGAAACGAAATATCGATGCCCAAGTTGGCTGAATATTGCATAAATTTGGCTGAAAGTGCCTTTTTATCTTGCAATTCACCCCGCACTGATAACTCTATGCACGATCGGATATTGCTTTCGTCCACTTCTTCTGTTAAAGTAATTCTGCCAGTCAATCGTTTGATGGAATCGATGTTTAAATCCTGATTGGTAATGGCTTTAGTTACTTTTGACAGTTGATGTGCCGTGATTTCTTTTCCCAAAATTGTTACAACATATCTTCCCTTGCCTTGCCGCCCTACCCAATTGTTGTACCTTTCAATGTCTACGGGTGTAAATCGGGGTGTAACGTTCATTTCCGAACATTTGAATAAGACCTCTTTCAATACATTTCCCGAGTCGCTTCTGTCGGACATTTTGAATAAAATACCCAACGATAAGGTGTGATGAATATCAGCCTGACCAATGTCGAGAATGGTGGCATCGTAGTTGCCAAGTATTTCGGTTATGGCTGTTGTAACTCCTGGCTTGTCTTCACCGGAAATACTGATGAGTATTATTTCGCTTTTTGACATATATGTTGATGCTTAATTAGCAATAGATTTTTTGCATGCTTGGAAAAAAAATTCCGAACATTATTTTTTAATATCGCCTTCAGCAATAAGATATTCGGCAATTTGAACGGCATTCAGAGCGGCTCCTTTTTTGATTTGGTCGCTCACACACCAGAATGTCAAGCCGTTTGGATTGGATAAATCTTTGCGAATGCGACCTATGTGCACAGGGTCTTTGCCTGATAGAAAAAGAGGCATTGGGTATTTTTTTTCGGCAGGATTGTCTATGATTTCTACGCCAGGTGCCACAGCAAAAGCTGCGCGAACCTCTTCCAAACTTACCGGTTTCTCTGTTTCAGCCCACACACTTTCCGAGTGTGCTCGCAGAGCAGGAACACGTACGCACATGGCACTTACCTCAATGTCCGAATGCATAATTTTGCGCGTTTCGTGATACATTTTCATTTCCTCTTTGGTGTATCCGTTGTCGGTAAACACATCTACTTGCGGAATGAGGTTATATGCTAATTGATATGCAAATTTATTCACCGTAACAGCTTCGCCAGCAAGTACTTGCTTGTATTGTAAATGCAGTTCGTCCATAGCAGCAGCGCCAGCACCCGAGGCAGCCTGATAGGTAGCTACGTGCACGCGTTTGATATGCGAAATGTTTTCGATAGCTTGCAATGCCACCACCATTTGTATGGTGGTACAGTTCGGATTAGCAATAATACCCCGTGGACGAAGCTTAGCATCGGCAGCATTCACTTCGGGCACAACCAACGGAATGTCGTTTTCCATCCGAAATGCGGACGAATTATCTATCATTACGCCACCAAACTTCGTAATATCTTCGGCAAATTCTTTGGAAATGCTTGCTCCCGCCGAAGTAAAAATAAGGTCGATACCTTTAAAATCGTCGCCATGTTTGAGCTCTTTTACGGTGTATTTTTCACCCTTGAAATCATATACACTGCCCGCACTGCGCAACGATCCAAAAAGGCTCAATGCAGTTAATGGGAAATTGCGCTCGGCCAACACACGCAAAAATTCTTGGCCAACGGCACCACTGGCTCCTACAATTGCTACTCTCATTTTTTATTTATTTCTGTATGTATCCGTACATTTTTTTTAATGTAAGACTGTTGTTTGTGAAAAAAAATCTACATTTGCATTTATTACTACAAATTCTAAACTTATAGTTTCAAAATTAGCTACAAAAGTAATTCATTTTAATGTAATCAGCAACGATTATGAAGTATTCTGTTTTGTTTATAGTTCTCTTACTTGCTTTTTCGGTGCAAGCGCAATTCGTTGATAATTTCAGCGATGGCGATTTTACAAACAACCCAACATGGACTGGCATGGATGCTAATTTCTTAGTAAATAGCAATTTGCAACTACAATCCAACGCTGCTACCACTTCTATTTCCTGGCTTTTTACGCCCTCAGCTTCCTTTGATGATGCTGTGTGGCAGGTAGCTATGAAAATAGCTTATACTTCGGCTTCCCAAACCACCACATCGTTCAACTATGCAAGTTTTTACATTGTTTCGGATGTAAAAGATTTGTCCGCTGGCTGCCAAGCTTACTATGTTCAGGTTGGTGGCAAGAAGAATGAAGTGTCGCTTTTTGTACAAGATGGCACTACCAAAAAAAAAATTATTGATGGTACGGATAAACGCACCGAAAAAAATCCGTTGGAAATTGAGATAAAAATAACGCGCGACGATTTGGGTAATTTTACGCTTTATTCCAAATTAGCTTCCGAAACAGACTTTATAGTTGAAGGTTCAGTCAATAATACATCAATAAAAAAATCATCGTATGTCGGGCTGCTATTTTATAACAGCTCAACCACTGGGAAAGCCTATTATTTTGACAATATTAATGTACAAGGCAAGGAGGCAAAAGATACCGAAAAACCAACTTTGCAAACCGGCGAAATTGTACCTCCGCATGCCTTGCAACTTATTTTTTCTGAAAAAATGAATTTTTCTGCTGCCCGTTTTCTTTTAGATAATGGGATGGATGAACCCCAATCGGTTGAAGTGGGTTCGGATTTTAAAACCATACAGTTGTATTTTGATCAAGCATTTGAGAAGGCTAAAATTTACACTTTAACTTTTCAAAATCTTACGGATGAAGCAGGAAACGCGATGCTTTTAAACAGCTACGAATTTAGTATTGTAGAAAATGCTGAACCGGGCGACTTGGTCTGGAACGAAATTATGTTTCACAATCCTCCCGACTGCTCCGAATATGTCGAAATTTACAATCGATCGAATAAGGCAATTGATTTGCAAAGCATTGGGTTTACTACCCGCAAAACCGACGGAAGCTTGAATAGTTTGGTAACCCTTGCCGATAAACATATATTGGCACCTCAACAAATAGCTGCTTTTACACTGAATCCCGATTCGGTTAGGCATTATTATCAACTACAAACTGATGCTACTCTGTTGCAAACCAAAAATTGGTATGCGCTAAATAACGAAGCTGCAACGCTTGTGCTTTGTAACTTGACTAAGGACACTATTTTTGATGAGTTAAGCTACTTCGCCGCATGGCATCATATCTTAATACGCAACCCACAAGGTGTAGCTTTGGAGCGCATCAATCCCGATATGCCTACGCAGGACAAAAATAATTGGCATTCCGCTGCATCCGATGTTCGTTTTGGTACGCCAGGATATAAAAACTCGCAATATCGCTTGCCGAATGCCACTGTTCCAGAGCAAGCAGTGTGGCTCGAACCAGAGATTTTTACGCCTAACAACGATGGTGTGGATGATGTTTGCTTTATACATTACAAAACCGAATACGCTGGATTTGTGGCAAATGTGAGCATTTTTAATCCGCTTGGCGTGAAAATTTGTCAAATAGCCAATAACGCTTTGCTTGCTAATGAAGGTTCATTTCAGTGGGACGGGATTACTGCACGTGGCACAAATGCCGAAACAGGCATTTATGTGCTTTATTATGAGATATTTCAACCCGAAACGGGCAAAAAAATTATAGAAAAAATTCCATTGGTAGTTTCTTCGCGATAATTTTGAATATTTAACAAGATATAATCCATTAAATCAGCTATCTTTGCAACCGTTTTAAAAAAATATAGAATGGATAAAGTAAGTTATGCCCTGGGCTTAAGTTTGGGCAACAATTTAATGAGTAGTGGCATTAAAAGCCTTAACTACACAAATATGGCTAAAGGCATACAAGATGTGATGGAAAATAATACGCTCGATATGAGCGCATCTGAAGCCCAAGTAGTGGTAAACGATTTTTTTCAGTCTTTGCAAGCAAAAGCTGGCGAAAGCGCCATACAAGAGGGCAAAGATTTTTTAACAGCTAATGCCACACGCCCCGAAGTAATCACTTTAGAAAGTGGATTGCAATACGAAATACTCTCTGCCGGCAACGGAGCAACTCCCAAAGCCTCTGATAAAGTTAAAGTTCATTACCATGGTTCATTAATTAATGGAACTGTTTTTGACAGCTCTGTGCAGCGTGGTGAACCTGCAACTTTTGGCGTAACGCAAGTGATTAGCGGTTGGGTAGAAGCTCTTCAGTTGATGCCCGTGGGCTCCAAATGGAAATTGTTTATTCCTTCCGAGTTAGCTTACGGATCACAAGGAGCCGGACAGCAGATAGGACCGTATACAACACTCGTTTTTGAGGTTGAGCTCTTAGATATACTCTAATTAATTGTTTCAAACATTTCTTAATTCTAACAATTTATAATTTAAACAATTCGTAATTATCTTCATGAAAAAAACAGTATTCATCCTAACAGCTATGGCGCTCGTGCTAAGCACAGCTCATGCCAAAAACAAAAAAAAAAATAAACAAAAAGAAGTTCCTGTTGTAGCGTGTACCAAGCTTTTCAACAATGATGTGGACTCTATGAGCTACGCGCTGGGTGTAAATGTAGGTAAGGATTTTGCAAAAAATCTTAAAGGTATTCCTGGCGGTAAGTCTAACATTGATTTGATTATCAGTGGTTTTGCAACAGCTCTGAAAGGAGATTCAACCTTGATGACGGCTGAGGTTGCCACCGAAACATTCAAAGCTTACATTACGAAAGCACAAAATGCTGATACAGATGCTAAAAAGGCTGCCGGCGAAAAATTCTTAGCTGAAAATAGTAAGGCTGAAGGAGTTACTGTAAATCCAACGGGATTGCAATATAAAATACTAACACCTGCCGAAGGACCCAAACCAACGGCAAAAGATACGGTGAAAGTTCATTACAAGGGAACTTTGCTTGACGGAACGGTTTTCGATAGCTCAATTGACCGTGGTGAACCTATCGAATTTCCTTTAGGTCAAGTTATTCCTGGCTGGACCGAAGGAGTTCAACTCATGTCAGTCGGTTCCAAATATAAATTCTTTGTTCCTTACAATCTTGGTTATGGCGAACAAGGAACTCAAGGCGGTCCAATACCCGGTTTTTCAACCTTAATTTTTGAA
The DNA here is from genome assembly GCA_001873635.1 of Porphyromonadaceae bacterium CG2_30_38_12. GTDB lineage: Bacteria > Bacteroidota > Bacteroidia > Bacteroidales > Paludibacteraceae > Paludibacter. Next base: position 9,252 of record MNZK01000096.1, read on the forward strand.
GTGGAGTTGTTAGGCATCAAAACATTTAAGGAGCCCGTTGAAGTAAGTGCTGAAAAACCTTCACAGGCTACACCTGCTAAAAAACCAACAACAAACCCTGCTTTAAAAAAAACAGTGTCAAAAAAGAAATAAAATCATTCAAAATCAACTAATTAAAAAATTCAAATGAAAAAACTAAGTATTTTTACAATCGTAACAATGGCTCTGTTTTTGGTAACTACATCCTGCAGTAACTACAAAGCAAAAACCGTTACAATGAGTTCGATGAACGATAGTTTGAATTATACCTTGGGCTTGTACAATGGCAAAGGGATAAAAGACTACTACATGAAAAGTGATTCGTCGGATAAGGCAATTGCTGCACTGATTGATGCTGTGGACAAAGCATACAAAACAGAAATTAGCAAAGATGAATTATATAAATTAGGGCTTCAAATTGGTGGTTCGCTCAAGCAACAAAAAAAACAAGGTTTGATGGGCGATTCCACTTTAGTTATGAATCAGGAATTGGTAATGCAAGGGTTGGTTAATGCATTGAATGGCTTTGGTGAAGGTATGAAACCAACTGAGGCAGAACAATACATACAGCTTGTTATGAGTGAAATACAGGCAAAAAAAATGGCGCAACAAGCACCTCCTGCTCCTGCTGCTCAACCACAAGCTGTCGATACAGTTAGTGTTCAATAATCAGAAATCATAATCAGAAAACAAAATTTATTTTTAAAATGAAAAATATTCAAATTATTATCACTGTGCTATTAGTGGCTGCATTCAGCTCTTGTGATAACAGCAAAGCAAAATTACCAACTTTGAAGACTCAAATTGACAGCTTAAACTATGCTTTTGGTTTGGCTAATGGCAATGGTATTAAAAACTATTACCTAAAAGACTCTACAAAAGCCGACTCATTAAAAATTAAAATTGCTTCTATTCTCAAAGGAGTCAAAGATGGTATGAAAGGCGAAGCAAGCAAATATACCGAGCTCGAAGAAATTGGGAAAAACATTGGTAGTGCGCTTAAAGAACAATCTACCAAAGGGCTTATGGGCGACTCCAGTTTAAAAGTAGATATCAAATTAATTCAACAAGGACTTATCAACGGATTGCGTGGATCGAGTGTACAAATGACACCTGAAACTGCTCAGCAATATGTGAACATAACCATGCAGAAGTTGCAAGAAGAGAAATCTATTAAGCAATATGGTCCTAATAAAGCAGCCGGTGAAGCTTTTTTAGCTGCCAATAAAGCCAAAGCAGGTGTTGTAACAACTGCCAGCGGATTGCAATACGAAGTAATTAAAAAGGGTATGGGTGCAATGCCATCAGACACAAGCCGTGTGAAGGTACATTATCACGGAACGCTTATCGACGGAACTGTTTTTGATAGTTCGGTAGAACGCAAAGAACCTGCTGTATTTGGAGTAAACCAAGTAATTAAAGGTTGGACTGAAGCCTTGAAACTAATGCCCGTAGGTTCGAAATACAAATTGTACATCCCACAGGAATTAGCTTATGGCAAGCAAGATCAAGGAAAAATCAAACCATTTTCAACACTTATTTTTGACGTGGAATTAATCTCTATTGAAAAATAGAACTTTATAAATTCATAAATAAAAGAGGATGTCCAATGATTCATTGCACATCCTCTTTTTTATATTGACAATAAATATTGTAATTTTGCAGCTTCTAAAATTGTAAATGATACCATGATGGAATATAACTTCAGAGAAATTGAGCAAAAATGGCAAGATGCCTGGAAAAAAAATGGAACCTACACCACGAACATTGACCCAACAAAACCCAAATATTATGTGTTAGATATGTTTCCATACCCTTCGGGAGCTGGTTTACATGTGGGACATCCGCTTGGATACATTGCTTCGGATATTTTTAGTCGTTACAAACGCCTACAAGGCTACAATGTGTTGCACCCAATGGGCTATGATGCTTATGGTTTGCCTGCCGAGCAATATGCCATCCAAACAGGGCAACATCCCGCTGTTACTACAAAAATTAATATTGCGCGTTACAGGGAGCAGTTGGAGAAAATAGGATTTTGCTACGATTGGAATCGTGAAATTCGCACCTGCGACCCCAGCTATTATAAATGGACGCAATGGGCATTTGTAAAAATGTTTGAACATTATTTTGATAAAAAATTGCAAAAAGCAAAAAGCATCAGCTCGTTGGTTGAAAAATTTAAAACAAACGGAACTAATGGCATTTCGGCTGTTTGTAGTGAAGAACTTGTGTTCACTGCCGACGAATGGAATGCTAAAACTGAGCACGAACAACAAGAACTATTGCTTCACTATCGCATTGCCTATTTAGCCGATTTGAATGTTAATTGGTGTCCGGAATTAGGAACCGTCCTTGCCAACGACGAAGTGACTGAAGGTGTTTCGGTGCGTGGTGGATTTCCTGTGGAGCAACGCGTAATGCGTCAGTGGAGTTTACGTGTTTCGGCTTATGCACAGCGTTTGCTCGATGGGCTCGAATCTCTCGATTGGACAGATTCGTTGAAAGAAACACAAAAGAACTGGATAGGGCGCTCGGAAGGAGCCGAATTGAATTTTCACCTTTCCTTCGGAGAGGGCAGGGGAGAGCTTTTAACTGTTTTCACAACACGTGCCGATACCATATATGGAGTTACGTTTATGGTGTTAGCGCCCGAAAGCGATTATGTTAAACTTTGTACAGCCCCTGAGCAAACTGCCCATGTGGCTGCTTATATTGCTTCTACCAAAAATCGAACCGAACGAGAACGTATTGCCGACCGCCGCGTTACAGGCGTTTTCTCTGGGTCTTATGCCATTAATCCTGTTAGTGGAACTGAAATTCCGATTTGGATATCCGATTATGTATTAGCAGGGTATGGTACTGGCGCTATCATGGCTGTTCCGGCGCACGATAGTCGCGACTATGCTTTTGCAACACATTTTAAACTGCCCATTATTCCGCTTATTGAAGGCTGCGATGTAAGTCAAGAAAGTTTTGATGCCAAAGAGGGAATTCTGATAAATTCTGGTTTTTTGAACGGACTCACTGTGAAACAAGCGATTGCGAAAGCAAAAGAATATATTTCGGAAAACGCAATCGGGCGAGTAAAAGTAAATTATCGTTTGCGCGATGCCATTTTCAGCCGTCAGCGTTATTGGGGCGAACCGTTTCCTGTTTATTACAAAGAAGGCTTGCCTTATATGCTCGACGAGAGTAGGCTTCCACTCGAATTACCCGAAGTAGATAAATTTTTACCCACCGAGAAAGGTGAACCGCCATTGGGACGTGCCAGAAATTGGTATTACTCTGAAGATAAGCAATCTACCCTTCTATCAGAGGAGCCTTCCGAAAAATATCCCCTGGAATTGAACACCATGCCAGGTTTTGCGGGTTCGTCAGCTTATTACTTGCGCTACATGGATCCAAAAAATGATCAGGCGCTGGTAAGCCCCGAAGCTAATCAGTATTGGCGCAATGTGGATTTGTATATTGGAGGAACTGAACATGCCACCGGACACCTTATTTACAGTCGTTTTTGGAATAAATTTCTGTTCGATTTGGGAATAGTTTGCGAAGAAGAGCCATTCAAAAAGCTTATTAATCAGGGCATGATTCAGGGACGAAGCAATTTTGTGTATCGCATGAAAGATACGAATACTTTTGTGTCGTACAATTTGAAGAATCAATACGAAACAACCCCGATTCATTGCGATGTGAATATTGTTTCGAATGACTTGCTCGACATCGAAAAATTTAAAGCATGGCGACCAGAGTTTGCTACTGCTAAATTTATATTGGAAGATGGTAAATATCTTTGTGGTTGGGCAGTTGAAAAAATGTCGAAGTCGTTGTACAATGTGGTGAATCCGGATGATATTGTAGCGAAATACGGAGCCGACACTTTACGTTTATACGAAATGTTTCTCGGACCTTTAGAGCAGTCAAAGCCATGGGATACCAACGGAATTGATGGTGTGCATCGCTTTTTGAAAAAACTTTGGAGTTTGTTTTTTAAAAATGGTAATTTGCTTGTGAACGACGATGAACCAACAGCCGATGAACTGAAAACGCTTCACAAAACCATTAAAAAGATTACATTCGATATAGAAAATTTCTCATACAACACTTCGGTATCGGCATTTATGATTTGTGTGAACGAGCTTTTTACTTATAAATGTAACAAAAAAGCTATTTTGGAACCGTTAGTTATATTACTAACTCCATTTGCACCACATATTGCTGAGGAATTGTATTATGTGTTGGGCAACGAAGGAACAGTTTGTGATGCACAATTCCCTCTTTGCAACGAAGCTTATCTGGTGGAAAACTCTGTAAAATACCCCATTTCATTTAATGGTAAAGTGCGTTTTACGCTCGAATTATCCGCCAACATGACCAAAGAGGAAGTTGAGCAAACGGTTCTGAGCGATGAGCAAACCTTGAAACAATTAGCTGGTGCATTGCCTAAGAAAGTTATTGTTGTGCTTGGCAAAATTGTAAATATCGTTTGCTAATCTTTCTTACTTGATATGAAACTCATTAATTGAAAACTCATGACAGAATTAACAACGGATGCTGTGTCGCTTTTGAGCGAAATGATTGAAATTGAATCGTTTAGCAGGAATGAACTTGCTTTAGCTGATTTTTTGCAGCACTATATGGAGCTGCGGGGCTATGTGGTTATGCGCAAAGCTAATAATCTGTGGCTAATGAGTCCAAGTTTCGATACGGCGCGTCCTACTATATTGCTCAATTCGCACATCGATACGGTAAAACCAGCCTCCGGATGGCAACGAAATCCGCTCCAAGCTAATCTTGAAAATGGTTTGCTTTATGGTTTGGGGAGCAACGATGCGGGTGCCAGTGTGGTGAGTTTAATGCAGGTGTTTTTTTATTTGACGCAGCGACAGCAGGCTTACAACCTTATTTTTGCTGCTACTGCCGAAGAAGAGGTTTCGGGCAGCAATGGTATCGAAAGTCTTCTCGCAGAGCTTCCTGCTATCCATTTTGCGGTGGTAGGCGAGCCTACCCAAATGCAAGTTGCCGTAGCCGAAAAGGGCTTGATGGTGTTGGATTGTATTGCCTACGGCAAAGCGGGTCATGCAGCTCGCAACGAAGGCTACAATGCGATTTACAAAGCGCTGGCTGATATTGCTTGGTTTCAGCAGTATCATTTTCCCAAAGTTTCATCTTTGTTGGGAGAAGTGAAAATGTCGGTAACGCAAATTCAGGCTGGCACGCAGCACAATGTGGTTCCTGCTCAATGTAGTTTTGTGGTGGATATTCGTAGTAATGAAATGTATAGCAACGATGAAATTTTGTCTGAAATCAAATCGCATCTGGGCTGTCATGTGACAGCTCGTTCCACGCGCCTCAGTTCAACAGCAACGCCTCTCGATCATGCTTTTGTGAAACGGGCTTTGGAATTGAATCTTAGCTTGTATGGTTCTCCAACGCTTTCGGACCAGGCATTGATGCCTTTCCCCAGCGTGAAAATTGGACCCGGCAATTCGGCTCGCTCTCATACAGCCGATGAATATATTGCTACTTCGGAGATTGAAGAAGGCATTGCGTTGTATATTCAATTGTTGGATGGCTTGGTGCTGTAAAGTCCTTACACCGGGTCAACATCGATGCTCAGGCGCACCGATTTGAATGCTGCTTCGGATAAAACCTTATTTGTTACGGTTTCTAAAATTTCTTTGGCACGCGTAGGAGAGGCTTCATTTTCAATTTTTATCAGTATTTGCTTGATGTATAAGTTTTGAATTCGCGCTACCAAAGGGTCCACTGGTCCCAATACGCGTGCGCCAAAAACGGCTCGTAAATCGTTTGCCAATGCAAAGGCTGCTGCTTTTACTACCAGAACATCTTTGTGCCGCAAACTTATTTCGATAAGCCTATGGTAGGGTGGATATTTAAAAAGAGCACGTTCCTGTTGCTGCGTTTCATACATGGCTGTGTAATCGTTACGTAAAACTTGTCCTATAATATCGTGTTGTGGTTGCGTAGTTTGAAGCACTACCAAGCCGCGTTTGTATTTTCTACCGGCTCGTCCACTCACTTGCGCCATAAGCTGAAAAGCCCTTTCGTGAGCTCTAAAATCGGGAAAATTAAGCATGTTGTCGGCATTCAAAATACCTACTAAGCGCACACGTTCAAAATCTAATCCTTTGCTAACCATTTGTGTCCCAATTAAAATATCCACTTTGTGTTGTTCAAAATCTGATATTATTTTTTCATAAGATTTTTTGGAACGTGTGGTATCCAAATCCATGCGGCTCACCCTTGCTTCGGGAAATAAAAGTCGTATCTCGTCCTCAATTTTTTCAGTGCCAAAGCCTTTCGTGTTAAGACCAGGCGTTTTGCAAGCTGGGCAAAGTGGTGGTATAGGTTCTGCATAGCCGCAATAATGGCATGTGAGTGTATTGAAAACTTTGTGTACGGTGAGGCTCACATCGCAGTTTTTGCATTTTGGCACATAAGCGCAGGCTTTGCATTCGATATAGGGAGCATATCCGCGTCTGTTTTGAAACAAAATTACTTGTTCTTTATTTTCCAATGCTTTTTTGATTTGCTCCAATAATTCATCGGAGAAATGGCTTTCCATACGTTTCTTGTGATACGCCTCTTTGGTATCCACAACTAAAAAAGCTGGTAATTCCATCGCCTCATGGCGCACATCGAGTTTTACTAATCCGTATTTTCCATTTGTTGCATTGTAATAACTTTCGATAGAGGGCGTTGCAGTACCCAGCAAGGTTTTGGCTCCATGCATGCCGGCAAGCACAATGGCAGCGTTGCGTGCATGGTAGCGTGGTGCAGGGTCGTATTGTTTGTAACTCGTTTCGTGCTCTTCGTCCACTATCACCAAGCCTAATTTTCGAAATGGTAGAAAAATAGACGATCGCACACCAATAACAATTTCGTAGTTTTTGTTTTGGAGCAGGTTGTTCCATATTTCCACCCGCTCAGCATCCGAAAATTTAGAATGATATACTCCTAATTTATTGCCAAACACACGTTTAAGTCGCGATGTGAGTTGAGTAGTAAGTGCAATTTCTGGAACCAAATACAGCACTTGTTTGCCTTCGTCGATGGCTTGCTGCATCAGGTGAATGTACATTTCGGTTTTGCCACTGGACGTTACCCCATGCAATAGCACGACAGGCTTTTCCAAAAATTGCTGTTTTATTTCCTGTAAGGCTTTTTGTTGATGTTCGTTGAGGGTTGCAATGGCTACTGTTTGTGTTTCGGTTACATCCAACCGACTTACTTCTTTTTTATAAATCTCAAACACATTTTTCTCAACTAACTCTTGCAACACGGCAGCACTCCCTAGCGCTACGGCGAGTAAATTTTTTTTGCTTACTTCCTTTTTCCCATTTGGCAGCAGGCATTTTGATAAGTCGATATAAGCCATCAGTAAATCTATCTTTTTTTTTGCTCGTGCAAACTTATCAAA
>MNZK01000096.1:16743-74472 GCA_001873635.1 Porphyromonadaceae bacterium CG2_30_38_12
AAGCGGATATAAGTTTCGGTTTTTACATGAAATTTTTCGGCAAGTGCCTCGCTAACTTCCAAGGCGTTTTTATCTAATAATAATTTAAGTGTTGGCAGTAGGTTTTTGATTTCGGTAGCTTTGTTCAGCTGCTCCACCGTGTATGGCTTCCCGTCGGAAAGAACATCTAATAAACGTTCTTCTTTATCGGAGAGTAGAAGGGTAGTTTCAAAATCGGGATTGATGCACACCATTGTTTCACTTTCGAGCTTCATGCCCGCAGGTACTGCAGCTTGATATACTTCTCCTAAGCATGTCAAATAATAAGATGCAACCCAGTCCCAAAACTTTAACTGTGGATAGCGCAACACGGGCTGATAATCCAGCAAACAAATTATTTCTTTAAGCTCATACGGCACTTCGGGTTTGTGGGTGTGGAGCAGCGAAACGATGGCTGTATAAAGCTTTCGCTTTCCAAAGGGCACCACTACGCGCATTCCCACATGCACTTCGTTTTCCCATTCCGCTGGCACTGTGTATGTAAAATTAGCCTTAATAGGCAAAGGTAATATCACTGAAATGAATTTCATGCTACAAAGATAGTTTTTTTTGCGAAAAATGTTTGAATGGACTGTAATAACAATTCTATGTTCTTACTGCAACGCAACAAGTAGTAGAGAAAAACCGCTTTACTTATAGGTTAAAATAGGAAATATAAAAACTGAGGTTAGCTTATTAAGAAAATTCTTTTGAATAAGTTAATAAAAATTGCATGAAGCTGTGGACTGAATTTTTATGCCAAAATTTGAAGGGTTTGCGAATTGTTTTGTTTCGGAGTTGTTGTCCTTTTATTGTTTATTTAGATTGTTATTCATACTTTTGGCGTTGTTAAATTTAACTGACCGGATTTGATATGGTTGTGAAGCTATTTATTAAAAAATTCAACTGTTTACATATTAAAAAAATGATGAAACTATAGATTCTGAAGTCCGACATTTAAGTTAACAAAACGGTTAATGTACAATCATAGATATTTGTATATTAACCAATTACAAATACTTTAAATCAGACTTATGACAAATCCCACAACTCCGATTGGTTTGTGCTCAAAGAACTTGCCGAATGTTATTACACAAGTGGCGATTAAAGCAAAGCCCTACAATATGCAACCCAAGCGGCAAGTGCCTACGGGTTCATTAATTTTAAAATTGAACTGATAGAGCTGCTGGTCGATATACTACATAAACAAAACAAAACTGAACTTGCTCACAAACACTACAAGCTTGTTAAACTGATACGCGAAGCCGAAAAATGGCATGTAAACAATGCGCTTGATGACAAAATAAAGGCTACAATGCCTGCCGAAAACCAGTTGAAGCCAAGCAGCTCCGACAGTAAAGAATCACTGAAAGTCGAATTAATAATATTTTGGAGAACAGCCGAACAAAACGCAAAAAATCAAAATTCGATATCTAAAACCACTTCAAAAACTGGCGAAAAACAAACGGGTAACATTAGTAAGCTTTTAGCTCCTAAGCCTGCAGGAATAGATGGATTTATAAAAGCTGACAAAGGAGAATCGGTTTATTTCTTTATGCCAACTACCGATGCCATTTACCCAAAACTAACTGTAGGTTTACAGCTTGAGTTTCAACTTCAACCAGCACCAAAAGACTTTACAGCCTTTAGCATGAAACTGTTATAAATTCCCTGTCGTTCTTTACAAAAAGCTCTTTGAAATTCTGAATAAAATAATATACCTTTGCACTCACAAAAAATAGTCGGTTTTTTGTAGAAAAAGCGTTTAGTTTTCAATTTTATTGATTTTAAACTGCTATTTTGCAATTAATTGCAATTTTCGCCCTCCGAAGTCAATTTCCACAAAAACAAGGATTAAGTCCTGCAAAAGAAAGTCAGGGTTTGTGGCGGAAGCCCTGTTATCAGAACTTGCGAAAGTTGAGTTAGTATTACTTTATTCAGAAAAAACATAAATGAAAATGATAAAAATAGTTTTTTTTAGAGAAAATTCTGAATAACTGGGGTTGCTTGTGGAAAATAAATAAGAATTGCCAGTTCAGATATGAATAACAATCTTTTTTTATAAAAAATTTCTCAAAATGCTATTGCCAATTAAAAAAATAGTTGTACTTTTGCAACCCATTTTGGATAAAAGCCAATAGGGCACAAAATTAAGTAGTTAAAGTAATCAAAACAAAAGAAAGATGCCTACAATTCAACAATTAGTTAGGAAAGGAAGAGCGGAACTTATCGACAAAAGCAAATCGCCTGCTTTGGACTCTTGTCCACAGCGTCGTGGTGTTTGTGTGCGCGTTTACACAACGACACCCAAAAAGCCAAACTCGGCTATGCGTAAAGTAGCTCGTGTTCGTTTAACTAACCAAAAAGAAGTGAATGCTTACATTCCAGGCGAAGGACACAATTTGCAAGAACACTCGATCGTTATGGTACGTGGTGGTCGTGTGAAAGACCTTCCTGGTGTTCGTTATCACGTGGTTCGTGGAACATTAGATACTGCAGGGGTAAACGGACGTACGCAACGTCGCTCAAAATATGGCGCTAAGCGTCCTAAACCAGGACAACCAGCTGCTAAAGGAGCACCAGCTAAAGGCGGTAAAAAGAAATAACACCTAAGTTATAACGTTTATAAAGTTTATAAGGTTATAAAGTCGGAATTTATTTCGTATTTCTAAAAAAAACAAAATTAACAAAATCAAGTTTAAACACTTGTTTGAGTTTTAAAGGTAGCAGATGAAGGTTGAGTAAATAATTCAGCGGAATTATTGAAGCAAAACTAAAGCAACCAAAAAACAAAAAACGAAATTTTTATTAAAGATGAGAAAATCGAAACCAAAAAAACGGGTTATCCTTCCGGATCCTGTTTTCAACGATTCGGTGGTTACAAAATTTGTGAACCACTTAATGTATGATGGCAAAAAATCAACCGCCTTCGACATTTTCTATTCTGCACTCGAAGTAGTTAAAAACAAACTTCCGAATGAAGAAAAATCCTCTCTTGATATCTGGAAAAAAGCCCTCGAAAACATTACTCCCCTTGTTGAGGTTAAGTCTCGACGCGTAGGCGGTTCTACTTTCCAGGTTCCTACTGAAATCCGTGCTGATCGCAAGGAATCAATCTCAATGAAAAATCTTATTTTATACTCGCGTAAGCGTGGTGGACGTTCGATGGCTGATAAATTGGCTGCCGAAATTGTCGATGCATTTAACAATCAAGGTGGTGCATTCAAACGTAAGGAAGATATTCACCGTATGGCTGAAGCCAACCGTGCTTTTGCTCACTTTAGATTTTAAAAACCCTCAACAAATAAATTGATTAGTTCAAATGGCTAAAGGAGATTTAAGTTATAACAGAAATATCGGTATCATGGCGCATATCGATGCCGGAAAAACAACGACTTCGGAGCGTATCTTGTTTTATACAGGATTAACTCACAAAATCGGTGAAGTGCATGATGGTGCCGCTACCATGGACTGGATGGAACAAGAGCAAGAACGTGGTATTACTATCACTTCGGCTGCTACTACTACCTCATGGGAATATGAAGGTGATAAATATAAAATCAACCTTATTGACACCCCGGGACACGTAGATTTTACGGTAGAAGTAGAACGCTCGTTGCGTATATTAGATGGCGCAGTGGCTACTTTTTGTGCTGTTGGTGGTGTGGAGCCTCAATCTGAAACGGTATGGCGTCAAGCTGATAAATATAATGTACCTCGCATCGGTTTCGTGAATAAAATGGACCGCTCAGGTGCCGATTTTTACGAAGTTGTTCGTCAGGTGAAAGTTGTTTTGGGTGCTAAACCTTGTCCTATTCAAATTCCAATTGGTGCCGAAGAAAAATTCAAAGGGGTTATCGATTTGGTACAAATGAAAGCTATTCTTTGGCACGACGAAACAATGGGAGCGGAGTATTCTATTGAAGATATCCCAGCCGATCTTTTGGCTGAAGCACAAGAATGGAGAGATAAAATGCTCGAAATTGTTGCTGAATATGACGATGTTTTGATGGAAAAATATTTTGATGACCCTTCAACAATTACTGAAAGTGAAATCAAAGTTGCCATTCGCAAAGCAACTTTATCGATGGAAATCAATCCGATGATTTGTGGTTCTGCGTTTAAAAACAAAGGTGTTCAAACCATGCTGGATGCTGTTTGTGCATACCTGCCAAGTCCGCTCGATACACCCGAAACAATTGGTGTGGACCCTAAAAATCCTGAAAATCAAGTTGTTCGTCATCCCGATGCGAAAGAACCTTTGTGTGCTTTGGCATTTAAAATTGCAACTGACCCTTATGTTGGTCGTTTGTGCTTTTTCCGTGTTTATTCTGGTCAACTTCCTGCTGGGTCATACGTTTACAATACGCGTTCTGAGAAAAAAGAACGTATCTCGCGTATTTTTCAAATGCACTCCAACAAACAAAATCCTGTTGAGTTAATTTCGGCTGGTGATATTGGTGCTGGCGTTGGCTTCAAAGATATTCGTACCGGTGATACTTTGTGTGACGAAAATCACCAAATTACATTGGAATCTATGGATTTTCCTGCTCCTGTTATTGGCATTTCTATTGAGCCTAAAACTCAAAAAGACTTAGACAAATTGGGCATGGGCTTGGCTAAATTAGCCGAAGAAGATCCTACTTTTACTGTACATACTCAAGAACAATCTGGTCAAACAATTATTAGTGGTATGGGTGAGCTTCACCTCGAAATCATTATCGATCGCTTGAAACGAGAGTTTAAAGTAGAATGTAATCAAGGTCGTCCGCAGGTTTCATACAAAGAGGCTATTTCCAAAGCAGTTGAAATTCGTGAGGTTTACAAAAAACAATCGGGTGGTCGTGGTAAGTTTGCCGATATGATTGTGCGCGTAGAGCCTGCCGATGCAGATTTTGATGGTGCTTTGCAATTTGTAGATGTTGTGAAAGGTGGTAATATCCCTAAGGAATATATCCCTGCTATTCAAAAAGGTTTTGCTTCAGCCATGAAAAATGGTGTGTTAGCAGGATTCCCTTTAGACAAGCTGAAAGTAACCGTCATTGATGGTTCGTATCACGCTGTCGATTCCGATCAATTATCTTTCGAAATTTGCGCACAAATGGCTTACAAAGAAGCTTGTGCCAAAGCCAAACCTATTTTGTTGGAGCCTATCATGAAAATGGAAGTGGTAACACCCGAAGAAAGTATGGGCGATGTGATTGGTGACTTGAACAAACGTCGTGGACAAGTAGAAGGTATGGAATCGAGCCGCACAGGTGCAAGAATTGTGAAAGCAAAAGTGCCTTTAGCTGAGACATTTGGTTATGTAACAGCCTTGCGTACAATTACTTCTGGTCGTGCTACATCTACAATGGAATTTGATCATTATGCTGAAGTTTCCAACTCGATTGCCAAAGAGGTTGTAGCCGAAGCCAAAGGGAAAGTAGAACTTTTGTAATAAAAAAGGAAATAGACATTGGGCAACAATTTACTGTTAGATGTCAATAACCATATAAATCGGATAGTGAATGACTCTTATCCGTATCAACAACAAATAATTAATTAATAAAACGACATGAGTCAAAAAATTCGTATTAAACTGAAATCGTACGATCATAATTTGGTTGATAAATCAGCCGAAAAAATCGTAAAGACAGTAAAAGCTACCGGTGCAGTAGTAAGTGGGCCAATTCCATTACCAACACACAAACGTATCTTTACAGTGAACCGCTCAACTTTCGTAAACAAAAAGTCGCGTGAACAATTCGAGCTATCTTCTTATAAACGTCTTATTGACATTTATAACTCCTCAGCTAAAACAGTTGATGCCTTGATGAAACTTGAATTGCCAAGTGGTGTAGAAGTCGAAATTAAAGTGTGATAGAACTGCTTTTTATAAAGTAACTATAATTTTTTATATAAACATGACCGTTCCCCCTTTTGTTGGGGTTAGGGGTCTTAACAACAATTGAAATGCCAGGATTATTAGGAAAAAAAATCGGAATGACATCCGTTTTCAGTGCCGATGGAAAAAATGTTCCATGCACTGTTATCGAAGCTGGTCCTTGTGTTGTTACTCAAATTAAAACTGTAGATAACGATGGTTATGAAGCTATTCAGGTGGGTTTTCAGTCAAAAACTGATAAACACACCAACAAAGCTGAAGCCGGAATTTTCAAAGCAGCAGGAGTAGCACCTCAAAGACACTTGGTTGAGTTCAAAGGATTCGAACAAGAATTCAAATTAGGTGAATCAATCACCGTTGAAATGTTTGAAGCTGATACATTTGTCGATGTAGTAGGGACTTCAAAAGGTAAAGGTTTTCAGGGCGTTGTAAAACGTCATGGTTTTGGTGGGGTAGGTCAAGCTACACACGGACAACATAACCGTTTGCGTGCACCGGGTTCGTTAGGAGCATCATCGTATCCTTCACGCGTGTTCAAAGGTATGCGCATGGGTGGACGTATGGGTGGCGATCAGGTAACCATGCAAAATTTGCAAGTATTAAAAGTAATTCCAGAACACAATCTTATTTTACTTAAAGGTTCTGTTCCGGGTGCTAAAGGTTCAATCGTAATCATTAATAAATAATCATGGAACTGAAAGTAGTAAATATTAAAGGAGAAGACACAGGAAAAACCGTATCGTTAAACGATGCTGTCTTCGGTATTGAGCCAAACGACCATGCTATTTATTTAGATGTAAAACAATATTTGGCTAATCAACGTCAAGGCACTCACTCCTCGAAAGGCAGAAGCCAATTGTCGGGTAGTACACGCAAGTTAGGAAAGCAAAAAGGCGGCGGTGGCGCTCGTCCAGGTGATATTAAATCAGGTGTTCGCGTTGGTGGTGGACGTATGTTTGGACCAACTCCTCGTGATTACAGTTTTAAACTGAATAAAAAAGTTAAGCAATTGGCACGTAAATCAGCCTTGTCATATAAAGCTGCCAATAACTTAATTACAGTAGTGGATTCTATCAGTTTTGAAACTCCAAAAACCAAAGCAATTCTTGCAATGGCTACAAGTTTACAAATCGCTGATAAAAAGCCCTTAATAATTTTAGCATCTGCAAATAAAAACGTATATTTGTCGGCTCGAAATTTAAAAGGCGTAGGCGTTGTAACTGTTTCAGAATTAAATACTTACGGAATACTTAATGCCAAGACATTGGTATTAACCGAAGAATCAGTACTTGCAATTGAACAAAACTTTAAAGCATAAGGAGGCAAAGAAATGGGAATAATAGTAAAACCAATCGTTACAGAGAAGATGACAAAGCTGGGCGAAAAGCTAAACCGCTACGGCTTTAAAGTAGAAAAAGGAGCTAACAAGATTGAAATCAAACAAGCTGTGGAAGCCATGTACAATGTTACTGTTACTGATGTGAATACATTAATTGTGGCACCGAAACAAAAAAGCCGTTTCACAAAAAGTGGCGTTATTAGCGGTAAAGCATCTGCTTACAAAAAAGCAGTTGTAACAGTTAAAGATGGAGAACAAATTGACTTTTATAGTAATATCTAAAAAAAAACTGTAAGCAGTAAACAGTGAATAGTCAACAGTAAGCAATAGCAACTGTTAAACTTCAAACTGAATACTGCAAACTATAAAATAAGAAAATGGCTGTACGTAAATTAAACCCCACAACACCGGGGCAAAGACACAAGATTATTGGTACATTCGACACAATTACTGCGAGTGAACCAGAGAAATCTCTTGTTGTTGGCGGAGTAAAATCCGGAGGTCGTAACCACGATGGTAAAATGACCATGCGCTACTTAGGTGGCGGACACAAGAAGAAATATAGAGTAATTGACTTCAAACGTAACAAAGATGGTGTTCCCGCTACGGTAAAAACCATCGAATACGACCCGAATCGTTCGGCACGTATTGCTTTGTTGTTCTACGCCGATGGCGAAAAAAGATACATTCTTGCACCAAACGGTTTGCAAGTGGGTCAGGTAGTTCTTTCGGGTGAAAATGCTGCTCCCGAGGTAGGTAACACATTGCCTTTGCAGAATATACCACTGGGTACTATTGTTCATAACATCGAACTCCGTCCCGGACAAGGTGCCGCTATGGTACGTTCAGCCGGAACATTTGCTCAGCTTACTTCGCGCGAAGATAAATATGCGATTATTAAATTACCTTCTGGTGAGGTTCGCAAAATTCTTGCTACATGCAAGGCAACTATCGGAACGGTAGGCAACTCAGACCACGCGCTTGAACGTTCCGGTAAAGCTGGTCGTTCACGTTGGTTGGGACGTCGTCCTCGCGTACGTGGTGTAGCCATGAACCCGGTTGATCACCCAATGGGCGGTGGTGAAGGCCGTGCTTCAGGTGGACATCCACGTTCTCGCAAAGGCTTGTTAGCGAAAGGGTACAAAACACGTGCTCCTAAAAAGCAATCGAGCCAATATATTATTGAAAGAAAGAAAAAATAATCAGAAAAAGTAAGTAAATAATATGAGCCGTTCATTAAAAAAAGGACCTTTTATCAACCTGAAGCTCGAGAAAAAAGTTTTAGCTATGAATGAAAGCGGTAAAAAAACCGTTCTCAAAACTTGGTCTCGTGCTACCATGATATCACCTGATTTTGTAGGTCACACAATTGCAGTTCACAATGGAAATAAATTTATCCCCGTATATGTTACCGAAAATATGGTAGGACACAAGTTAGGCGAATTTTCACCTACTCGTAACTTCCGCGGTCATGGTGGTAAGAAAAAATAATCCATTGAAATTTTAAACCGAAATAAAAAAAACATTTTTAAAGAAAATGGGTGCAAGAAAAAAAATATCAGCCGATGCCAGAAAAGAAGAGAACAAAACTCTCTATTTCGCTAAGCTAAACGACGTACCAACATCACCACGTAAAATGCGCTTAATGGCCGACTTGATTCGTGGTATGGAAGTAAACAAAGCTTTAAGCGTTTTAAAGTTTTCCTCGAAAGAAGCTTCTGGCAGATTAGAAAAACTATTAAAATCTGCTGTTGCAAACTGGGAAAATAAAACAGAGCAAAAAGCGGAAAATGTAGAATTATATGTAAGTAAAATTTTCGTGGATTCGGCTACAATGCTTAAACGATTACGTACAGCTCCGCAGGGACGTGGTTACCGTATTCGCAAACGTTCCAACCACGTAACATTATTTGTAGAGACTAAAATTACTAACGATAACGAAAATTAATTGCTCGATGGGACAAAAAATTAATCCGATAAGTAACCGCTTAGGAATTATCCGTGGATGGGATTCAAACTGGTACGGTGGAAACAATTATGGTGAAACCATTCTTGAAGACAGCAAAATCAGAAAATATCTGAATGCCCGTTTGGCAAAGGCAAGCGTTGCCCGTATCGTTATCGAACGTACGTTGAAATTAGTAACTATTACAGTGTGTACTGCCCGTCCGGGTATCATAATTGGTAAAGGTGGACAGGAAGTAGATAAGTTAAAAGAAGAATTGAAAAAGGTAACCGACAAGGATATTCAAATCAATATATTCGAAATAAAAAGACCTGAATTGGATGCAGTGCTTGTTGCTAACAACGTAGCGCGCCAGGTGGAAGGTAAAATCGCTTATCGCCGAGCTACTAAAATGGCTATCGCATCTACTATGCGTGTTGGTGCTGAAGGTATCAAAATACAATGTTCTGGACGTCTGAATGGAGCCGAAATGGCACGTTCGGAAATGTACAAAGAGGGACGTACTCCACTTCATACATTCAGAGCCGACATTGATTATGCACATGCCGAAGCGCTCACAAAAGTTGGAATCATTGGTATTAAAGTTTGGATTTGCCGTGGTGAAATTTATGGCAAAAAAGACTTATCGCCTAACTTCACTGCTTCCAAAGAAAATTCGTCGCGAGGAGACCGTTTCGACCGTAACGACCGCAACGACCGTGGTGGCAAAGGTGGATTCAAAAAGAGAAAGAAATAAACTGTTATTAATGAATTTGATAAAAGGAAATTATGTTACAACCTAAAAAAACAAAGTTCAGAAGACAGCAAAAAGGGCGCATGAAAGGAAATGCCCAAAGAGGGAATCAATTGGCTTTCGGCTCATTCGGTATTAAATCTTTAGAATCGAAATGGTTAACCGGACGTCAAATTGAAGCTGCTCGTATTGCTGTAACTCGTTATATGCAACGTCAGGGTCAAATCTGGATTCGCGTATTCCCTGATAAACCTATCACCAAAAAGCCTGCAGAGGTACGTATGGGTAAAGGTAAAGGTGCTCCCGAAGGCTTTGTAGCTCCCGTAACTCCGGGACGTATGTTATTTGAAGTAGAAGGAGTATCCTTCGAAATTGCTAAAGAGGCTTTACGCTTAGCAGCACAAAAATTACCCGTAACTACAAAATTTGTAGTAAGACGCGATTATGATTTCACCTCTATAAATGTGTAATGAATATGAAAACAAGAGAAATTAAAGAACTGAACAGCAAAGAAATTGCAGAACGATTGGATGCTGAAAAAGAGCATTTGGTTCGCCTGAAGTTGAATCATGCTATTTCTCCGCTTGACAATCCATCGCAGATTAAAGTGGTACGTCGTACAATAGCTCGCCTTACAACCGAATTGCATCAGCGAGCAATAAATCAATAAAATCAGACTCTGATGGAAACAAGAAATTTAAGAAAAGAAAGAACGGGTGTCGTTTTCAGTAACAAAATGGATAAAACCATTACTGTGGCTGTAAAGTGGAAAGAAAAACACCCTATTTACGGAAAATTCGTAAATAAGACAAAAAAATATCATGCTCATGACGAGAAGAACGACTGTAACATTGGAGATACAGTTCGTATCATGGAAACTCGCCCGCTGAGTAAACTAAAAAGATGGAGATTAACTGAAATTATCGAAAGAGTTAAGTAATTATGATACAACAAGAATCAAGACTAGTAGTAGCGGATAACAGTGGAGCAAAAGAAGCTTTGTGTATCCGTGTATTAGGAGGAACCAGTAAGCGTTATGCCACTTTGGGCGATGTGATTGTAGTAGCAGTGAAGAGTGTTATTCCCTCTGCTGATATGAAAAAAGGTATCGTTTCGAAGGCTGTTGTTGTTCGAACTAAAAAAGAAGTACGTCGTCCCGACGGTTCTTACATACGTTTCGACGATAATGCCTGTGTGTTATTGAATGCTGGAGGTGAAATCCGTGGTACTCGTATTTTCGGCCCAGTGGCTCGCGAATTACGTGCAACAAACATGAAAATCATATCACTTGCACCTGAAGTGCTTTAATCTTCGAAAAATAAATTTAAGATGAGTAAATTACATATTAAAAAAGGAGATACCGTTTACGTTAATGCTGGTTCCAGTAAAGGAAAAACCGGTCGCGTGTTGGAGGTTCTTGTGAAAGACCAACGTGCAATAGTAGAAGGTGTAAATTTGGTGTCGAAGAGCACCAAACCAAGCGCAAAAAGTCCGCAAGGGGGTATAGTAAAACAAGAAGCAGCTATTCATATTTCAAACCTGAATCCGGTTGAAAAAGGCAAACCTGTACGTGTTGGTCGCAAATTGAATGCTGAGGGTAAATTAGTACGAATTTCAAAAAAATCAGGACAAGAAATTTAACAATGAATACAACAAGTTTAAAACAAGATTACAAGGAACGCATCGTTCCAATCTTACTGAAAGAATTTGGTTATAGTTCGGTTATGCAAGCTCCTAAACTTCAGAAAATCGTATTAAATCAAGGATTAGGTCTTGCCGTAGCCGACAAAAAAATCATCGAAGTTGCTATCAATGAAATGACTACGATTACCGGTCAAAAGGCTGTCGCAACCATATCTAAAAAAGATATATCGAATTTTAAATTGCGTAAAAAAATGCCTATTGGCGTGCGGGTAACTTTGCGTGGCGATAAAATGTACGAGTTTTTAGAAAGACTTGTACGTGTAGCTTTGCCGCGTGTACGTGATTTTAGAGGTATTGCTAATAAACTTGATGGCCGTGGTAATTATACATTAGGCATTACTGAGCAAATTATATTCCCCGAAATCAATATCGATGGTATTACTAAATTGTTGGGAATGAATATTACCTTTGTTACAAATGCACCAACTGACGAAGAAGGTTTTGCATTGTTGAAGGAATTTGGTTTACCATTTAAGAAAAATTAACAAGAAACACAATGGCAAAAGAATCAATGAAAGCCCGTGAGGTAAAAAGAGCAAAGTTAGTAGCTAAATATGCTGCTAAACGTGCTCAAATTCTTTCGGAAGGAAATTACGATGCTTTACAAGCATTACCTCGTAATTCATCGCCTATCCGTATGCACAACCGTTGTAGCATTACAGGTCGTCCAAAAGGATATATGCGTCAATTTGGTTTATCACGTATTCAATTCCGCGAAATGGCCTCAAAGGGTTTAATTCCAGGAGTGAAGAAAGCAAGCTGGTAAGCTCATTTACAATTTTACCATTTACCAGTTTGCTGGTATTTTTTAAATGGTATATAGTAAATTATCAATTAGTAAATAATTAAATATTGTCCCGAAAGTCGGGATCAATTTAAAAACAAGTTTTTATGACAGATCCAATTGCAGATTATTTAACCCGATTGCGGAATGCTATCAAAGCAGGCCACCGTGTGGTGGAAGTTCCAGCATCGAATTTAAAAAAGGAAGTTACCCGTATTTTGCATGAGCAAGGGTACATCCTTAATTACAAGTTTGTAGCGGATGGTCATCAAGGCACTATTAAAATTGCTTTGAAATACGACCCCGTAAACAAAGTAAACTCTATCAAGAAATTGACCCGAGTTTCTACTCCTGGTCTTCGTAAATATGTGGGCTATAAAGAAATGCCACGTGTTTTGAACGGTTTGGGAATTGCTATTCTTTCTACTTCGAAAGGTGTTATAACCAACAAAGAAGCACGCGACCTGAAATTAGGCGGTGAAGTATTGTGTTACGTTTATTAATTAAAGGAGGAAAAAAGAATGTCAAGAATTGGAAAATTACCCATCAGTATTCCTGCCGGAGTAACAGTTACGGTCAACGAGAATGTTGTTACCGTAAAAGGACCTAAAGGTACTTTATTACAAGAAATTAATCCGAACATTTCCATTATTATCGAAGGTAATGTACTCACTGTGGTACGTCCTAATGATGAAAAACAGAATCGCGCAAATCATGGTTTGTATCGTTCGTTGATACACAATATGGTTATAGGTGTTTCCGAAGGTTACAAGAAAACATTGGAATTAGTAGGTGTTGGATATCGTGTTTCAAATCAAGGTCAAGTGTTGGAGCTTGCATTGGGTTACACGCACAATATATTTTTAGGTTTACCTTCAGAAATTAAGGTTGAAACGAAATCAGAACGAAATCAAAATCCAATTATTTTATTGGAAAGCGCTGACAAACAACTCATAGGTCAGGTTTGTGCTAAGATACGTTCGTTCCGCAAACCAGAGCCATACAAAGGAAAAGGAGTACGCTTTAAAGGTGAAGTTGTACGTCGTAAAGCAGGTAAATCTGCTGGTAAAAAATAATTTACGTAAAAAGGTGAAATTATGACAACAAATTTAGATAGAAGAAGCAGAATAAAAGCACATATCCGTCACAAAGTATCGGGTACTGCACAACGTCCACGTATGACTGTGTTCAGAAGCAACACACAAATTTACGCTCAAATAATTGATGATGTCGCTGGCTTAACTTTAGCATCAGCATCTTCATTAGCTATAAAAGATAAGTTATCAAAGACAGAGCAAGCCGCCAAAGTTGGTGCTTTAGTAGCTAAAGCCGCTCAGGAAGCTGGTATTTTAGAAGTGATTTTTGACCGTAACGGTTATTTATATCACGGTAGAGTTAAACAATTGGCCGATGCAGCTCGTGAAGCAGGTCTTAAATTTTAATCAAGTTAGGCAAAAAATAATATGAATAAAGTAAAATCAACCAACGATCTGGAACTTAAGGACAGATTAGTAGCCGTTAATCGTGTTACAAAAGTAACCAAAGGTGGACGTACGTTCAGTTTTTCGGCTATTGTTGTGGTAGGTAACGAAGATGGTATTGTAGGATGGGGACTTGGTAAGGCAGGCGAAGTAACAGCTGCTATTGCTAAAGGAACCGAAGCAGCCAAGAAAAACTTGATTAAAGTTCCTGTATTGAATGGTACTATTCCTCACGAACAATTAGCCAAATTTGGTGGCGCACAAGTGTATATTCAACCAGCGTCAAAAGGTACCGGTGTGAAAGCGGGTGGTGCGATGCGTGCAGTGCTCGAAAGTGTTGGCGTAACCGATGTGTTAGCCAAATCAAAAGGTTCTTCAAACCCTCACAATTTAGTGAAGGCTACTATTGCGGCTCTTGGCGAATTGCGTGATGCTCATGCAGTGGCTCAAAACCGTGGTATTTCGTTGGATAAAGTGTTTAACGGTTAATTAAAAAAAAATTATGGCAACAATTAAAATAAAACAAGTTCGCAGTAAAATCAGATGTCCCAAAGTGCAAAAACTTACCTTGGAAGCATTGGGTTTGAAAAAAATGAACGCCGTAGTTGAACATGAAGCCACTCCTTCTATTTTAGGAATGGTGAACAAAGTGCAACACTTGGTGGCAGTGATTAAATAATTATTATACTTTAAGACGCTTAAAAAAAAAGATATGAACTTAAGTAATTTATCCCCTGCAGTTGGTTCTGTAAAAACTCGTAAACGTATCGGTCGTGGTACTGGTTCTGGTTTAGGTGGAACATCAACAAAAGGGCACAAAGGTCAAAAATCACGTTCGGGATATTCCAAGAAAATTGGATTTGAAGGTGGTCAAATGCCTATACAACGCCGGTTACCAAAATTTGGTTTTAAAAACGTCAATCGCGTTGAATACAAAGCTATCAATATTGATACTTTACAAGCTCTTGCAACATCGGCTAACTTAACCAAAATTGGTTTAAGCGAACTACGAACGGCAGGTTTTATTTCTAAAACAGCATTAGTGAAAATCTTAGGCAAAGGAATTTTGACTGCTAAGATTGATGTGGAAGCGAATGCATTCTCTAAATCGGCTGAGGAATCAATCGTAGCCGCAGGTGGAACCGTAGTAAAATTATAAACAGATGAAATTTATAGAGACACTTAAAAATATCTGGAAAATCGAAGACCTACGCAGTCGACTTCTTACAACCATTTTGTTTGTATCAGTTTATCGTTTTGGTTCATTTGTCGTACTACCAGGTATTGACCCAACCGCCTTATCGGCGTTGAAAGCTCAGACCAGTGGTGGTTTATTAGCCTTGTTGGATATGTTCTCTGGTGGTGCTTTTGCAAATGCTTCGGTTTTTGCATTGGGTATAATGCCTTATATTTCGGCATCTATTGTTATTCAACTTTTAACAATTGCAGTTCCATATTTCCAAAAGATGCAACGCGAAGGTGAAAGTGGGCGTAGAAAAATGAATCAATATACACGTTACTTAACTGTAGCCATTTTATTACTTCAAGGTCCCTCTTACCTCATTAACCTGAGTGTTCAATTAGCGCAAGCTGGTTCGGCACTTCCAAGTGCATTTTGGTTTACAATAACCTCTACCCTGATTTTAGCGGGTGGCAGTATGTTTGTAATGTGGCTGGGCGAACGTATAACAGACAAAGGCGTTGGTAACGGCATCTCGTTTATCATTCTTATTGGTATAATTTCTCGTTTCCCGGGTGCTGTTATCAAAGAATTTGCATCTCGCTTAACTGATGCTGGCGGTGGTTTAGTTATGTTTTTAGTCGAAATTATCATCTTATTATTGGTAATTGCTGCATCCATATTGCTTGTTCAAGGAACACGTAAAATTCCTGTTCAATACGCTAAAAGAATTGTAGGAAATAAACAATATGGAGGTGTTCGTCAATATATTCCATTAAAGGTCAATGCTGCAGGCGTTATGCCAATCATTTTTGCGCAGGCAATTATGTTCATACCAATTACCTTGGCAGGTTTTTCTCATTCTGAATCTATCAACAGTTTTGTAGGTGCGTTCATGAATAACAATGGTTTTTGGTACAATTTTGTATTTGGTTTGTTGATAATTGCTTTTACCTATTTCTACACAGCAATTACAATCAATCCAACTCAAATGGCTGAGGATATGAAACGCAATAATGGTTTTATTCCTGGCATAAAGCCTGGAAAAAGAACGGCTGAATACTTGGATGATATTATGTCTCGTATTACCTTACCGGGTTCTATATTTTTGGCTATTGTGGCTATTTTGCCCGCTTTTGCCAAATTATTGGGAATCAATCAAGAATTTGCACAGTTTTTTGGAGGTACCTCGCTTTTGATTTTAGTAGGTGTCGTTTTAGATACTTTGCAGCAAATTGAAAGCCATTTATTAATGCGTCATTACGATGGTTTAATGAAATCGGGTAGAATTAAAGGACGTACCGGTGGTGCTTCGGCTTATTAATTAAAATCAAATGATTTATTTAAAAACAGACGAAGAGATTGAATTGCTGCGAATAAGTAATCAATTAGTTGCTAAAACTTTAGCTGAAGTTGCAAAATTTATTGAGCCAGGAGTAAGTACTGAAAAATTAAATGATGTAGCTGAGCAGTTTATTCGTGATAATGGTGGCGTTCCTGGATTTCTTGGTTACAGTGGTTTTCCGAAGTCTATTTGTACTTCTGTCAATGATCAAGTTGTACATGGAATCCCCTCCGAAAAAGTTATTTTGCAGGATGGTGATATTATTTCGGTAGATTGTGGTGTTTATAAAAATGGATTTCACGGCGATTCAGCTTACACATTTTGTGTGGGTGATGTGCATCCAGAAACTATTGCACTACTTAAAGCTACCAAAGAATCACTATACAAAGGCATTGAGCAAGCGCAAGATGGTAAACGTATTGGTGATGTTGGTGCTGCCATTCAAAACTATTGTGAAGAAAGAGGCTATTCGGTAGTCAGAGAAATGATTGGGCATGGCGTTGGTCGTAATTTACACGAGGCGCCTGAAGTTCCTAATTATGGACGGCGTGGAAATGGTATCATGTTAAAATCGGGAATGACAATTGCCATCGAACCCATGATAAACTTGGGAAAAAGACAATTGGTTTTTGAAAAAGATGGCTGGACAACACATACTATTGATAATAAAGTTTCGGCACACTTTGAACATTCAATTGCGATAAGACGTGGAAAAGCGGATATACTATCAAGTTTTGAATATATTGAACAAGTATTAGGAAACAAAGCAAACTGATATATGGCCAAACAAGCAGCAATTGAACAAGACGGAACTATTATTGAAGCATTATCAAATGCTATGTTTCGTGTTGAATTAGAGAACGGTCACATTCTTACAGCGCATATTTCTGGTAAAATGCGTATGCATTATATCAAAATTTTGCCTGGTGACAAAGTAAAAGTTGAAATGTCTCCTTATGATTTATCAAAAGGTCGAATTTCATTCCGTTATAAATGACCACTAAATCTCCTATGAGATTTAATCAAAAGAAGAAAAACAAATTAAATATCTTCAGAATATGAAAGTAAGAGCATCAGTAAAAAAGCGTACCGACGATTGTAAAATCGTTCGCCGTAAAGGACGCTTATATGTAATTAACAAAAAAAACCCAAAGTTTAAACAACGTCAGGGTTAATTAAATTTTATAAGCAAAATAAATAAAGTTTATGGCTATAAGAATTGTAGGAGTAGATTTACCCCAGAATAAACGTGGGGAAGTTGGATTGACTTATATCTACGGAATAGGTCGCAGTAGTGCAAAAAAGATTTTAGAAGAAGCTGATGTTGATATCAACATCAAAGTAAAAGATTGGACTGACGACCAAGCAGCTAAAATCCGCGAAATCATTGGTGCCGGATTTAAAGTAGAGGGCGACCTCCGTTCGGAAGTACAGTTAAACATCAAGCGATTGATGGATATTGGCTGCTACCGAGGTGTTCGCCATCGTATCGGCCTCCCATTGCGAGGACAAAGTACGAAGAATAACGCTCGTACACGTAAAGGTAAAAAGAAAACAGTTGCTAACAAGAAAAAAGCAACGAAATAAGGTTTAACTGTAGCGAATTTTAGAAAAGCTAAATAATATTAGAATAATATGGCAAAGAAAACAGTTGCAGCCAAGAAAAGAGTTGTAAAAGTTGAAGGAGTAGGCGAATTACATGTACATTCTTCTTTTAATAACATTATCGTATCGCTAACAAACGGTTCCGGACAAGTAATTTCGTGGTCGTCGGCAGGTAAGATGGGTTTTCGTGGCTCGAAGAAAAACACTCCCTATGCAGCTCAAATGGCAGCTCAGGATTGCTCAAAAGTTGCATTCGATTTGGGACTTCGTAAGGTGAAAGCTTACGTAAAGGGACCGGGTAATGGTCGTGAATCAGCAATACGAACTGTACATGGTGCAGGTATCGAAGTTACTGAAATAGTAGATGTTACACCACTACCTCACAATGGTTGTCGTCCTCCAAAACGCAGACGCGTTTAATTTTGAAGATTTGAAGATTTGAAAATTTGAAGATTTGAAAAATTAGAGAATTAATTCGTGGCGCTTTAATATTTATTCATCAGAACTTAGAATTGCAGAATAAAAACCTCTCAGCAATCGCGGCAAAGTTGTATGTTGA
This sequence comes from Porphyromonadaceae bacterium CG2_30_38_12, assembly GCA_001873635.1. Classification (GTDB taxonomy): domain Bacteria; phylum Bacteroidota; class Bacteroidia; order Bacteroidales; family Paludibacteraceae; genus Paludibacter. Next base: position 35,345 of record MNZK01000096.1, read on the forward strand.
AACTTGGAAGTGCCCCATCATAAATAAAAATAAATCATTACAAAATGGCAAGATATATTGGACCAAAATCAAGAATTGCTCGTAAATTTGGTGAAGCTATTTTCGGACCTGACAAGGTTCTAGCTAAAAAGAATTATCCTCCTGGACAACACGGACAGGGTCGTCGCAAAAAAACATCTGAGTATGGTATTCAGCTTCGTGAAAAACAAAAAGCAAAATACACCTATGGTGTTTTAGAAAAGCAATTTCGCAATTTATACGAAAAAGCGCAACGTACCAAAGGGGTTACAGGTGAAGTATTGTTACAGTTTTTAGAATCACGTTTAGATAACATCGTTTATCGTTTAGGTTTTGCACCTACTCGTGCCGGTGCACGTCAGTTAGTTAGTCATAACCACATAACTGTTGATGGTAAAGTGGTGAATATTGCTTCCTATCATGTTCGTGCAGGTCAAGTTATTGCAGTTCGCGAAAAAGATAAATCGATGGAAGTTATTGCGGCATCACTTAGCGGCTTTAACCACACTAAATATCCTTGGATTGAATACAATGCTGCTTCGTTGTCGGGTGTATATTTACACATACCTGAACGTGAGGATATTCCTGAAAACATTAAAGAACAATTAATCGTTGAGTTGTACTCTAAATAATAAGTAAAACCATGGCTATATTAGCATTTCAAAAGCCTGAAAAGGTGATTATGTTGGAGGCTGACGCATTTCAAGGTAAGTTTGAATTCCGTCCCTTAGAACCTGGTTACGGTATTACTATTGGTAATGCTTTGCGTCGTATCCTTTTGTCTTCGTTAGAAGGGTTTGCAATTACCTCCATTAAAATAGCTGGTGTTGATCACGAATACTCCACTATACCTGGAGTAATTGATGATGTAACAAACATTATTTTAAATCTGAAACAAGTTCGTTTCAAACAAATTGTTGAGGATATTGATTCTGAAAAAGTTACGATAAATGTTACAGGTGTTACCGAATTTAAAGCTGGTGATATAGGTAAGTATTTTACTGGTTTTGAGGTCTTGAACCCTCAATTGGTAATATGCGAAATTGACGCGTCAGCTAATTTTCAGATAGATATAGTTGTTAATAAAGGTCGCGGTTATTCGCCTTCGGAGGAAAATAAGATTGCTAATGGTGAGATTGGTATTATCCCAATCGATGCTATTTTTACGCCGATTCGAAATGTTAAGTACACCATCGAAAATTTTCGTGTAGAGCAAGTAACTGATTACGAAAAATTGGTGATTGAGATTAGCACCGATGGCTCTATACATCCCAAAGATGCACTTCGGGAGGCTGCTAAAATTCTTATCCATCACTTTATGCTTTTTAGCGACGAAAAAATATCGGTAGAAATTGTAGAAGGAGAAGAACCAGACGAATTTGATGAAGAAATTTTACACATGCGCCAGTTATTAAAAACAAAATTGACAGAAGTTGACCTTTCGGTGCGTGCACTGAATTGTTTGAAAGCTGCCGATGTTGAAACAATTGGCGAATTGGCTGGTTTCCACAAACACGATTTGTTGAAATTCCGCAATTTTGGTAAAAAATCGCTCACCGAATTGGAGGAAAAATTAGAAAGCCTTAATCTGTCTTTCGGAATGGATCTTGCAAAGTATAAATTAGATAAAGAGTAAAGAAATGAGACATAATAAAAAATTCAATCATTTAGGTCGTAAAACTGCGCATAGAAAATCAATGCTTGCCAATATGGCTATCTCTCTTATTCAGTATAAGAGAATTGCAACTACTTTGGCTAAAGCAAAAGCGCTGCGTGTATATGTAGAGCCATTGCTCAATAGAGCTAAAGACGACAGCACCAATTCGCGCCGTGTAGTGTTTGCAAATTTGCAAAACAAAGAAGCTATCACTGAGCTATTTCAAAATATTTCGCAAAAAATAGCTAACCGTCCAGGTGGTTACACACGTATCTTACGCACTGGCTTTCGCCAAGGTGATAATGCTGAAATGTGTATCATTGAGTTAGTTGATTATAATGAAAACATGCTCAAAGAAAAGGCTACCAAAAAAGCTTCTCGTACGCGTCGTTCCAGTGCGGCTAAGAAAGCTGAAACAGTCGAGGCAGAACCTGTTGCTGAAGTTGCCAAGGCACCTGCTCAAGACGAAGCTGTTGCACCTTCTGCAGAGTAATTTTTTGGTAAAATCAATTAAAAAAAAGCGAAATTCTTTACGAATTTCGCTTTTTTTTTGAAATTTATATTTCAGCATATCAAACAAACTGCTTACATAATATGTTTTTATGAAGAATGCAATATCAATTGTTTCAGTTAGCATTTGCTTACTATTTACTTTATTTTGCCTAATATGATAAAAGCCTACGAGATTATTGAAAAGTATTATCCTAAAGATTCGGATGTTTATTATATATTGCTTATTCACAGCGAACAAGTGAAAGATAAAGCTATCGAAATAGCTAATCTAAACCCTGATTTACAGTTGGATAGAAATTTTCTAATTGAAGCAAGTTTACTACACGATATAGGTATTTTTTTATGTAACGCTCCCCGCATTCACTGTACGGGTAATAGGCCTTACATAGAACATGGTTATTTGGGAGCTGAATTGCTACGTGGTTTGGGGCTTCAAAAGCATGCACGCGTTTGCGAACGCCACACGGGGACTGGCATTAGTAAAGATCTTATTGAGAAAAATAAATTGCAAATACCTGCTATGAATTACTTTCCCGAAACCTTGGAAGAACAAGTAATTTGTTTTGCTGATAAATTTTATTCTAAAACAAGACTGCATGAGCCCAATAGCATTGAACATATACGCAAAGACTTGGCTCGTTATGGCGAATCTCAGGTTGCTAAATTTGATGCCTGGAACCAGAAATTTAGTTGATAAGTCGATAGGAGAACCCAAAAGTAAGTAGTTGTTTAAATTGAAGCTTTGGTTTTTCGCCTGCTGCTAAAATAATTGTATCGTCGAAACGTGGATTTAGTATTATTCTTGTTGATAAAAATCGATTAACTCTAAAATTCCCAATTATTTCCCAATCAATTTCTACTTTTTTGTAGTTTGTGTAAAATGAGAATTTGGAATCAAAACTTAATTCTGAGGTAGGAGCTAAGTTTCCTTGTATGCGAAATGAGCTCCCTATTTCGCTCAATTTATGCTCGCCAATGGCAATGCCAAAAGCCTTTGGATTTACCAGATTACTATTCAGAAAAATAAATTTGTATGACACAGGTGACACCATTACCGATAATGCCTTCTTGTATTTATAATCCATACCAGCACTAATGTTAACACGTATTGGGGTTAAAAAATCGGCTTTTCTTTCTTTGGAATTTATTGCTTTGTAATTGGCAAATAGGGGCGTAGAAAAATCGAATGCACTGGAATAAAAGAAAGCACCACCAGCTTTAATACCTAATTTACTGTTAACTCTGAACACATCATCGTTGGTATTTAATAATCGCAACGTGTCGCCTGCCACTGTGTTAAACCCAGCTCTCCATTCCGCCGTATTTTCCCATTGTATTGTTTTTTTGTTGTCGAAGTTCAGTTTGGCATTTAATGTGCTTAATATAGCCATGTTATTGCTGCCTCCTTGATGCCAATTGGGGGATACGTAATTTTCGGAAAATTGCAAATAAGCATTTGCTTTGGTCGTCCATGGGCTTAGTATAGGATGTGCATATGTTATCTTGGTGCCTTGTTTTACTTGCTGTTTGAAATCATCCATAAACTTGACCTTCTCGTTGAAATTAGCTTCAATAGTCTTGCTGCGAACGTCATCGAGTTTTGGTAGTTCACTTTCTTGATATACAATAGATTGAGGCGAGTAGAGCACAATAGCACGAAAAGCTTGCTGCCGAAGGGTAAGTAAAAAATCTATTGAAGTATTTCGAGTGTTTTTCGTTGGTTCATTGCCAAAATACTTAGGCGTTTGTTTGTCTATTGCAAGGTTGTATTTCAGCAGGTTGTCCTTAAAGTTGAAAGGGAAAGTTTGTTTTCGTAGCACTAATGGTAAAAACAAAAAATTGTTTTTAGAAAATAATGTTTCTGTTTTTATCACTGGCATATTTTTTACTATCAAATCAATTTCTTGTCGAAGTGCATTGATATTTGGGATTATAAGTGTATCTTTAACCTCAGGTATGGAATCTTTTACTTGGTTTGCAACGGTTCTTATTTGAAATGGTGTGTGAATTAAACTGTCTAAGGCTGCTTGTAAATCAATGAGTTGATAGCGCTCTGATTCCAGGCTATCGCTTGGTTGAATAGTCGCGTAAGCAAAATTGAAACTTATAACTGCGAATAAAAGATATAGGAAGATACGCATAAAGAGTATATTGTTTGACAATTAAAGCGGACAATACGTTCAGTTGCAAACCGCCAAAGCTCTTAGAGAATCAAATTTCGTGCCAATAGCTAATTTGTAGAATGGACTAAAATTAATCGCAAACTCAATCGAAATCAAAAAGGGTTGGGTGATCGGATTCAAGCTTTTTTATGACGGTTATCATCAACGATTCACGAATTAATTTTGCTTTGTTTGTGATTTTGTATTTAGATAGATAGCGTTTCAAAGCTTTATTCTCTTCCTCATTCAGTAAAAAAGTATAGAGGTGGATACGTTTGCTTTTGGTTTTTCGGAGGGTTACTTTGGCTTTCTTGGTCATAAGGTGTTTTTTTGCAAAAGTAATATTATCTATTTAATTTTAAAGTATTTAAAATAAATTTTTCAATATGAAATCCATTATAATTATAAACTCGTTAGCTTACAGTGAAAAAAAACTGTTAAACAACATACTTTTGCAATCAATGGAAACGATATTTTTTTGTTATTTTGCAAGTCAATTAGTAATCAAACATTTTATAATATAAAAATATGACAGTAGAAGAGTTAAAAGTAGCTTTTGCAACTACCTATGGTAAAAATGCCGATTCAGTTTATTTTTCACCTGGAAGGGTAAACCTCATCGGTGAACACACCGATTACAATGGTGGGTCAGTTTTTCCTTGTGCATTGAGTTTTGGAACTTACCTCCTTTTGGCAAAAAACGAAGACAAAGTTATAAATTTCAAGTCTTTAAATCAGCCTGAAATTATTTCATTGGGATTTGATAAATTGACAACACCTTTAGACAAATCGTGGGTAAATTATCCATTAGGCGTTATCGCACAATTTGTGAAACGCGGGGTGGCTATCACGCAAGGTTTCGATATTTTAATATGGGGTAATGTGCCTAATGGTGCTGGTCTTTCGTCGTCAGCAGCATTGGAAGTGGTAACTGCCTATGCCTTTAACGACCAATTAGGAACAGCTTATAATCGCACGGTGTTGGCTCAAATCGGACAAAAATCCGAGCATGAATTTGCATTGGTTAATTGTGGTATAATGGACCAATTTGCTTCTGCTAACGGAGCTAAAGATCACGCCATTCATTTGAATTGCGACACATTGGAATTTGAATTAGTTCCTGTGAAATTAGAGGGCATCAAGATTTTGATTTCGAATACGCATAGCCCTCATAAATTGGATTCTGGTGCTTACAATCAGCGTGTAGCCGAATGTCAATTAGCTGTTAAACAACTCAATACGGTTCGTCCTATTAAGTATTTAGCTGAACTTACCGAAGCTGAATTTAAGAGTATTGAATCTGCAATCACCGATCCTGTTGCCCGCAAGCGTGCGCGCCACGTTGTGGGTGAAGTACAGCGTACAAGCGATGCTGTGAAGGCTCTCAAAGCTGGCAATATCAAACTTTTTGGTCAATTAATGAATGCTTCACATGTGTCGCTACGCGATGATTATGAAGTTACCGGACCAGAGTTGGATTGTATGACTGAAGAAGCATGGAAAATTGATGGTGTGATAGGTTCTCGCATGACAGGGGGTGGCTTTGGTGGTTGCACCGTGTCCTTGGTGAAAGAGGAGGCTATTGATAACTTTATCAAACAAGTGGGTGCTGCTTATGAAGCCAAAATTGGTATTAAACCCGAATTTTATGTTGCCGAAATAGGCGATGGGGCTTGCAAACTATAAAAGTATGAAAACTCCACAAGAAATTGAATCGGAATTGAACAGCATACCCGTATCGCTTTTTACGCTTTACAATAAAAATGGTATGTCGGTAGACATTACAAATTTTGGTGCGAAAATAATTCGGCTTTTGGTGCCCGATAGAACGGGCTCGCTGGATGATGTGGTCTTAGGATTTGATACGCTTGCCGAGGTAATGGAGAAAGAAGAGTATTTCGGTGCCGTTTGTGGTCGTTTTGCAAACAGAATCAAAGATGGTCGCTTTAGCATTGATGGGAATTCTTATTCCTTAGCTATTAACAATGGTACAAATGCGTTGCATGGTGGGGTGGATGCTTTTAACACGAAAGTGTGGGCTGTGAAAACAACTTCGCCACAGGAGTTAGTGTTGGAATTGTTTTCGCCCGATGGGGACGAAGGTTACCCTGGGAATTTAACTATTCGTTGCACTTATTCGCTGAGCGATGTCAATGAATTTTCCATTCATTACGAAGCAACTACCGATAAAGCCACTGTGATAGGATTAACAAATCACTCTTATTTTAACCTTAAAGGGGCTGGAAAAGGAACAATTAAAAATCATTTATTGCAAATAAATGCCGATTTCTATACTGTTTTGGATGAATCGTTCGCATTGACTGGTGAAATTCTTCCGGTTGCAGCAACTGCATTTGACTTCCGAACACCTGTTGAAATTGGAACTCGCATAGACCATCAGGTATTTGTACCCGGCTGGGGCATAGATAATAATTGGTGCATTCGTAAGGAACAAATGGGCGATTGTAGTTTAGCTGCCATTTTATACGAACCTACAACAGGTCGTAAAATGGAAGTGCTCACCACACAGCCTGGCGTTCAAATTTACACAGGTAATTGGATTGAGAAACAAATTGGCAAAGCAGGAAAAACTTACGATCGTCAGGATGCCGTTTGTCTCGAAACACAAGGCTTTCCTAATTCTCCCAACGTGGCTCATTTCCCAAGTTCTTTGCTTCGTCCGGGTGAAAAATATGACGAAAGATGCATCTACAAATTTAGTGTGGAATAATTTGAATGCACCGATAAACGACTTGGTGATTGATTTTCTTTTTTTGCTAAAAAACTGTATCTTTGCATTTCTAAGAAAAAAACGATATTGTTAATTTTTTCATTTTTAGAATACAAAATATGAATATTTTTCAGGATACAGGTAAATATGCTTTACTCATGCGCCGCGTGTTGGTTCAACCTGACCGTTGGCGCATGTTTTTTCGTCAATTCCCTAAGGAATTAGAAAAATTAGGGTTAGAGTCCTTACCCATAGTGATTATTATTTCGGTTTTTATTGGGGCTATTATGACCATACAAACCAAACTAAACACGGAAAATCCGCTTTTACCCACTTATAGCACTGGTTTAGTAACACGCGATACCTTGTTGCTCGAGTTTTCATCCACCATTCTGTGTTTGATTTTAGCCGGAAAAATTGGGTCGAACATTGCTTCTGAAATTGGCACAATGCGTATTACTGAGCAAATTGATGCATTTGAAATTATGGGAGTGAACTCTGCAAACTACCTCATATTACCCAAAATTGTAGCCTTTGTTTGTATGATGCCATTTTTGGTTATTTTCAGCATGGGTGTTGGGCTTTTTGGTGGCTATTTGGTTGGCGTTTTTACTAATATTATAACCACAGCCGATTATTTAGTGGGAATTCAGTATGCATTTGTGCCCTATTATGTTTTTTATTCTATCGTAAAATCAGTTGTTTTTGCTTTTTTGATTTCTTCAGTAGCAGCTTTTTATGGCTACTATGCTTACGGAGGTGCACTCGATGTGGGTAAGGCAAGTACCAATGCAGTAGTAAACAGTAGCATTCTAATTTTGTTTTTTAACTTATTGATTACGAACTTAATGCTTAATTAACGCGATGATTGAAGTAAAAAACGTTGATAAGTCTTTTGATGGAAATCAGGTGCTAAAAAATGTATCCGCAGTTTTTCATACTGGAAAAACGAACATGATTATTGGCGCTAGTGGCTCAGGCAAAACCGTTTTGATGAAAAGCATTATTGGGTTGCATCATATCGATAATGGAAAAATTGAGTACGATGGGCGTAACTTGCCCGATATGCTCATGGGTGATATTCGAATATTAAGACGTGAAGTTGGCATGCTTTTTCAGGGCTCTGCTTTATTCGATTCACTAACCGTGTTGGAAAATGTTATGTACCCGCTCGAAATGTTTTCGAACACAACCAAAGACGAAATAATTGAGCGCGCTCGATTTTGTTTGAAACATGTTGATTTACAGGAAAAAGCTTATCAATTAGCGCCATCCGAAATTAGCGGTGGCATGCAAAAAAGAGTTGCTATTGCACGCGCTATTGCTTTGCAGCCCAAATACTTATTTTGTGATGAGCCAAATTCGGGACTCGACCCCCAAACCTCACTTATAATTGATCGCCTCATACATGATATTACCCGCGAATTCGACATTACGACCATTATCAATTCGCATGATATGAACTCGGTGATGGAAATTGGCGAGAATATTGTTTTTATTGAAAAAGGTGAAAATGCCTGGCAAGGTACGAAAGAAGATATTTTTGAGGTGGAGAACAAATCGTTGAATGATTTTGTTTTTGCTTCGGAACTCTACAAAAAAGTGAAAAAAGCAAACAAATGAAAATCATTTCGTATAATGTCAATGGCATTCGTGCCGCTCTTACTAAAGACTTTAAGGGTTGGTTACAATCAGAGAATCCGGATGTGCTCTGTTTGCAGGAAACAAAAGCGCAACCTGACCAAATAGATACCTTGCTTTTTGCTGAGATGGGTTATACATCGTATCTGCATTCGGCACAAAAAAAAGGATACAGTGGTGTGGCAATTCTTACCAAACAAGCACCTGATAATGTTGTAGTTGGTATGAATAATGCGCGATTTGATGCCGAAGGACGTGTCATTCGTGCAGATTTTGGTGATGTGTCGGTTATTAGCGTTTACATTCCATCGGGTTCGTCGGGTGATGAACGTCAAGCCTTCAAAATGGAATTTTTAGAAGCCTTTTTGCCTTTTTTAGTGGAACTTCGAAAAACGCGTCCCAACTTAGTTGTTTGTGGTGACTACAATATTTGCCACAAGCCTATTGATATTAACCATCCCGAACGACAAATAGGGGTTTCTGGCTTTCTACCTGTAGAGCGTGAATGGTTAGACCGCTTGGAAGCATCTGGCATGATAGATTCGTTCCGAATATTTGATCAAAGCGCCGAGAAGTATAGCTGGTGGAGTTATCGTGGTGGTGCTCGTTTTCGCAATGCTGGCTGGCGCATAGATTATCATTGGGTGAGCGAAACACTACGGAGCAGGCTTCAAGCAGCTGCTATTTTAGCGGATGCTGTACACTCAGATCATTGTCCAGTAATGGTTGAAATTTAGTTGTTGCCCTACCTAAAACGTTGAAAATGAATTAGCGCGAAGTGCAATTCCGACAGATTTCATGCTGGATGCGGTTCTGTAAAATAGAGTTTCTAAATGTTGATGCCTGCGAGCTCTGAAATGCTGTTTGAAAGTCTTGATGGCTTAAGTTGCCAAAATCATGGGTGGCATTTTTGTCGAAACAGCAAGGTAATACCTTGCCGCTTGCGCCAATTACACTTCCACTCCAAAGACGAAAACAACGGTTTTTGAGTGTTCCCTTAAGCTTATAAGTTCCATTATCCAATTTCTCATAGCGTGAATATTTTTTTTGTTTTGGCATCAAATCATTTCCGTTTTCAAAATTATACAATTGTGCCGTTTTAAGTACTAATCTGTTTGCTTTCAGTTTTTTAGTCAATTGTTTGATGGCTTTTATTTGATGTTCGTTTGTGCTGAATAATATTGTCTGAATTTCGATAAATGGCGTTAAACTATGATGTTTTTGTTTCCAATAATTTAGTAATTTAGCCCCCTCTATGGCACGATCTAATTTACCCCCAATACGATATTTTTCATAAACCTCTTGTGTGGCACCATCTATCGATATTATAATTTTATCTAACCCCGACAATACCAATTTTTCTGCTACTACCGATGATAAGAGTTGTCCGTTAGTGGAAGTTGAAGTGAAAATTCCTGCCTTGTGAGCATATTGTATCATCTCTGGCAAAGACTGGTGAAGCAAAGGCTCGCCTTGAAAATAAAAGATAACATGAAATACATGTGTTTTGATTGCATCGATGGTACTTCGAAACAATGGTAAATCCATTTTTTTGCCTGTCCTTCGGCGTTGCATACCTACTGGACATTCAGGGCATGACAATTGGCAGAAATCTGACGGTTCGATGGATACAAAAAGCGGCTTCAAGTGCGATTCGAAAACGCTTACTGAGCGCGACAAAACGAACGAAAGCAACACCCAGCCTAAAGCTTTTAATTTACTAAAGCGTATGTAATGAAGGGTGGAAAGTAGAAACAATATATTTTTTATCATAGTAATTGTTTGGTCGGTGAGGTCTGATTTTATGGATACTCCCTCATTGAATGATTAAAAATAAATACGTTTTTAAAATAAAATGTGAAATAATCGATGCAAAATAAATTAAAATCATTTGAAATTGAGTATATTTGCAAGCTGAAACGTTGATATTTAAAGATAATTAATTAATAACAAACAAACATTTATGAGAAAACAACTATTTTTCGCTGTAGCAATGGTTCTTACGTTGGCATTTAGCTCTTGCAACAAAGATTTAATTGCTTTAGATCCAAGTCTTTTTACTTGCACACCTAATCCACTTGTGGAAAAGGGAGGTAAAGTGGATGCCACAATCACTGGAACTTTTCCTGTGAAGTATTTTGCTAAAAATGCAACAGTAACAGTAACACCTGTGCTAACTTTTAATGGTATCGAATTGAAAGGTACAGCTTCGGTTTTTCAGGGAGAAAAAGTGAAGAGCAACAACAAAGTTATTTCTTACAAAGCAGGTGGTAAATATAGTATTAGTACCTCATTTGCTTACGTCCCTGAAATGGCTAAATCTGAATTATGGTTAGATTTTAGTGTTTCAACATCCAAAAAAACCTATACTATTCCTCGTGTTAAGGTTGCCGATGGTGTAATGGCAACTTCGCAATTGGTTAGTAAAAATTTTGGTGCTACCGATGCTGTTAATGGTCCCGTGATTATCCCTGATAAGTTTCAACGCGTAATACAAGAAATGCAAGAAGCTGACATTAAGTTCTTAATTCAAAAAGCTGACTTACAAACCAAAGAAATGAAATCAGAAGATGTTGTTTCTTTAACGCAAAAAATTAAAGCTGTCAAAGAAAGCCTTAATCAACAAGTAGCTGGATTTGAAATCTCTGGTTATGCATCGCCCGATGGTTCATTAGAACTTAACACAAATTTGGCTGAAAAGCGTCAAAAAGTAACAGCTGATTTTATTAACAAATCGCTCAAAAAAGTAAAGACTGAAGTAACAATCGATTCGAAATTTACAGCAGAAGACTGGGAGGGATTCCAAAAGTTGATGGAAAACTCAAACATACAGGATAAACAAGTTATCTTGAGCGTCCTTTCAATGTACACCGACCCCGAACAACGCGAAAATGAAATTAAAAATTTGTCGAATGTTTACAAAAGTATTGCTGATGAGATACTTCCTCAACTGCGCCGTTCTCGTTTAAAATTAACAGTAGATGTTACCGGTAAATCGGACGTTGAAATAAGCCAATTAGCAAAAAGTGATACTGCTAAATTATCATTAGAAGAATTGTTGTACGCAGGAACGCTTACCGACAACTTAAACGAAAAGGCAGCCATTTATACCAAAGGAACAGAGCAATATCCAGATTGCTTCCGAACATTTAATAATTTGGGTGTTGTAAAGTATAAACAAGGTAATATAGATGAAGCAAAGCGCTTATTTGCAAAGGCTGCTGAATTAAAATCTACCCCTGATGTTAACTACAATGCTGGACTGTCTGCACTTGCTAAGGGAGATTTGTCAAAAGCAGAAGTGAATTTCGGAAAAGCTGCCGGAACAAAAGGAAATTTGAGTAATGCCTTGGGAACCTTAAGTGTGATAAAAGGCGATTATTCTAAAGCAAAAACTTTCTTTGGTAACACTGCAACTAATAATGCAGCAGTGCTTCAAATATTAGATGGTAACTACAACGGCGCACGTACCACCTTGGACGCCGTGGCTCAGCCCAATGCTTTGACATCGTATTTGGGGGCTATTGTTGGTGCTCGCACCAATAATAGAGACGCCGTGTATGCTGGACTTCGCAAAGCAGTAAGCATGGATAGTGCTTTCAAGAAAAAAGCATCGAATGATATCGAATTTGCTAAATTTGTAACCGAAGATACTTTCAAAGCTATTGTTCAATAATAGCGCAAAAAGATAATTTTTTAAAGTGGATGTTCGTTCCAGAACATCCACTTTTTTAATAAATATTTTTATGAAACGTATTTTTTTAATTGGTTATATGGGCTGTGGAAAAACCACCTTAGGGAAGTTAATTGCACAGAAAGTAGGATTTGATTTTGTAGATTTAGATGCTTTCATTGAAAAAAGATATTTAAAAACTGTTGCTACAATTTTTGCTGAAATGGGCGAAACTAAATTCAGAGAGATTGAACGCAATGCACTCACCGAAGTTTCGCTTTTTGAAAAAGTGGTTATTGCCACTGGAGGTGGTACACCATGTTTTTTTGATAACATGAGCCTAATGAACGAAGCTGGTTTGACGATATATATTCAAATGAGTGTTCAACAATTGGCTACCCGATTGGAGATTTCACGTGCAGGCAAACGACCATTAATAGCCAATTTAAAGGGAGATGAGCTACACAATTTTATTGAGAAAGGGCTTCGGAAGCGTGAGGCTTATTATTTAAAAGCCACAATGATACTCTCGGGGTCGGATAATGAACTGCTCGAAAAAACAATTGCCGCTTTGTATGCATAAAAAAATAATCTTTTGATTGCTTTAATGAAACCAATTAATTGAACAATATTGTTGTAAGTAGCATTATAATGAATACAAAATTTAAATTAAATACAATTATGGATGGATACGAATTAAAACGACGTGATTTCCTAAAAAAATTAGGCTTAATAAGTGGTGCCGCTTTGGTTGGAGCTGGCGGTGTTGCCGAACTCATTTCGGAGAAGAAAGAAGAAATTGTTCTCACTCCAGAGCAAAAAGAATTCATGGATAGGTATGAAAATTGGTTGGAGGAATTTCACGACATGGCTAAGTTTCAGAAAATTGATGCTGAACATTTAGAAAATAACAAGAAGTTGATGGCATTATCAGAACAAGCTGGTAAATTTCAAAAGGAATTGGTTGAATATATGAAGAGTGAAGACTTTGCTCGGTATTATATGATTGTTACAGAACGAGTTACTAATACAATTTGAAATTTGGGTTATCCTGCTATGAAATTCAGTCATGTTTTGCTACTTTTTTTTGTTTTTTTGCTTAATGGAATTTTTTCATTACCTGCTAAAAATAAATTATATGTTACAGAAATGCAAATTTCAAAAAACGATAGTTTGTTTAAAATCAATTATTTATATAATAGTTTAGCTCAAAAAGTACTTGAAACTAAAACTTTTCAGCAAAATAATAGTTGGCAAAATTTAGCTCAAACGGAATGGTTTTATGACGATACCTTTGTAACTAAACAACTCATTAGAAGCTGGCAAGATAATGAATGGAAAATAACTCAGAGTATTGAATATAGTTCTTCTGCTAATACGCATACTCAAATTTTTGCTATATATACTGGTTTAGATAAAAGAGAAGTACGTAAGTTGCATAAAGTGTATTTAGCAAACAATCACTTTGTTACTTCCACTTATTTAAATGTTCAGTCCAATTGGAAACTTGGTAGTGAATCGCATACTTATTTAACTAATTCCGTAGTTGACTCTTCTATCATATCCGTTTTCGATCAAGATACTTTAGTACAAAAGCAAAAATTTGTATATTCCTATTATCCTGATGGCCGCTTACACAATCATATGAATCAAAAGCTAAGTGAGTCGGGTGATTGGGTGAATGAAAATAAAACAACATGGTCTTATAATCCTCTAAGACCAGACTTAATTAGCTCCCAAAAACGATATAAATGGCAAGTAAGTAATAACATCTGGATACAAGATGCTAAAACAACTTACGAATATGACTCATCAGAAAATAAGACGGAAGAAATCTTTTGGTATTGGAATACTGTTTCGTGGTTTCCAGTTTTGAGGTATACCTATGCTCTCGATGAAAGCGGCAGCTTGCAGAAAATGTTGACAACAGTGCCCATTTACAGAGATTGGCGTAATTTTGCTTCGGTAATTTACACCGCCAGTGCCGATAGTTTAACACAAAGTATCGAGGCGGTATATGATTTTTGGGGAGGTAAAACGGGACAGTTAATTCAGACAGATATAGCTTTTCGGTTCAATAATGAACTAATAATAGAAAAAGCTAAGGTGATTACTTTGAAATACGAACCATATATCGACTCTGCTATTACAGAGAAGTCTACTCTCAATTCATTATTAGTAGTTTACCCAAATCCAACATCTGGGATTCTCTACATTCAAAATTTTAATACAAGCTTTTCGCAATGGGAAATACTGACTTTGCGTGGCGAAGTGATTCGGAAGTCGCATTTTTCCAGTTTATCAGCAGCTTTAGATATTGCTGATTTGCCTACTGGAATGTATTTACTCAGAGTTCTTTCGGGAAAAGAACTTCGCAGTATTAAAATTGTTAAACGCTAATTTATTATCTGGATATGCAAGCATTTATTGATATTCACACGCATAATAAGCTATCCACAAACCCTTTTAGCATTTTAAATGTTTCTATTTCAGAGGCAATTACTACTTGTACAATCTCCGAACAAACTTTTTTTTCGTTAGGAATTCACCCTTGGGATGTTCATAAAACAGACTCGGCAATACTTAACGATTTTGACCGCTTTGCTACGAATCGGCACTGGAAAGGGGTTGGCGAATGTGGTTTGGATCGTAATGCTACTGCTACATTTAGAGAGCAAATGTTTTTTTTTGAGCGTCAAATTGCTATTTCCGAAAAATACTGCAAACCCCTTATCATTCATTGTGTTTCTGCATTCAACGAAGTTATTTTGCTAAAAAAAAAACACAAGCCAGAGCAAAACTGGATTATTCATGGCTTTCGAGGTAAACCCGCTTTGGCTTTAGAATTGGTCAAACATGGGTTCGCTCTTTCGTTTGGTGAAAAATTTAATTCGCTGAGCGTAGCAGCTACACCTATTGAACTTTTGTGCCTCGAAACAGATACAAGTGCTTTTGATATTGAAACTTTATATCGCAACATTGCTACGATAAAAAATTGTTCTCCTGAAAGCCTCTGTGCAGCCTGCTCATTGTTTAAATTATATGTATGTTAATTATTAACTGATAACTGTTTTAAATTCAAAACAAATCGCTTAATGAATATTTTTTTCATTAATTTTGTTTTTCAAAATAAAATACAGCTAAATATTAAAATAACCTTTTCCTAATTCTATCGAAGTATGAAAAGGATTAAATGATGAAAATATGAAAAAATATGCTATTCTTATATCTGTTTGCTGCTCGTTGCAAATGCTTTCAGCACAAGGTCTTTCGTCGTTACAGCAACGTAAGTTAAATAATGCCCTTATGGCAATTTCGGGTTTGTACGTAGATTCTATCAACGATAAAAAGTTGGTTGAAACCGCTATTGTAAGCATGTTGAAGGAATTAGACCCGCATTCATCTTATATTTCAAAGGAGGAAGTTGAACGTGTTAACGAACCACTGGAGGGTAGTTTCGAGGGTGTTGGCATTCAATTTCAATTAATGGAGGATACCTTATTGGTTGTGCAGACTATTGCCGGCTGTCCCGCCGAGAAAGTTGGAGTGATGCCAGGTGATCGAATTATTTACATTAACGATGAGTTAATTGCTGGTGTAAAGCTCCAAAATTCTGATATTATGAAACGTTTGCGAGGTAAAAAAGATACGGAAGTTACTGTGAAAATAAAGCGCGACGTTGATACAACCTTGCATGTGTTTAAAATTATTCGCGACAAAATCCCAGTGTTTAGTGTGGATGCTAACTATATGATTGGTAAAGATATAGGTTATATTAAAGTGAATAATTTTGGGAATAACACTGTTGCTGAATTTCAAAAAGCTTTTACAAAGCTTCAGAAAGCTGGTATGAAAAGTTTAATTTTGAGTTTGCAAGGTAATGGCGGCGGCTATTTAACTGCAGCGCATCAATTAGCAGATGAATTTTTGAGCAATGGTAAATTGGTAGTTTATACCAAAGGACTTAATCAGAGTAAAGCTGTGATGGAGGCAACGTCGTTAGGACGTTACGAAACTGGTAAACTCATCATTTTAGTTGACGAATACGCTGCTTCGGCAAGCGAGATACTTTCGGGAGCTATTCAGGATTGGGATAGGGGCATTATTGTTGGGCGTCGAACTTTTGGAAAAGGTCTTGTTCAGCGTCAAATTCCATTGGTTGATGGGTCGATGCTACGACTCACAACGGCACGCTATTATACCCCAACAGGCCGCTGCATACAGAAATCGTACAAAGATGGTGTTGAAAAATACGAAAAAGATTTATTAGAACGCTATAAACATGGTGAGTTTGTTCATGCTGACAGCATTCAATTCCCTGATTCGTTGCGCTATCAAACCTTGCAGCTCAAACGTACTGTGTATGGTGGCGGTGGCATAATGCCTGATATTTTTGTTCCTTTAGATACCACGAAATATACTGATTATCATCGTAAAATTGTAGGGCAAGGGGTTGTAAATAAGGTTTCTGTGCAGTATATTGATAAAAATAGAACGGAATTAAAATTAAAATATAAAACTTTTGATAAGTTTCAAAAGCAATTTAAGGTTGATGCTGCTGTGTTGGAACAAGTGAAAAAGTATGCCGAAAAAGAAAAGATTGCATTCGACCAAAAGCAATTCGACATATCCAAAGACTTGATAAAACTTCAACTAAAAGCTTTGGTTGCTCGTGATTTGTGGGAAATGAATGAGTATTATCAGGTAATTGATAGCGAAAACGAATCGCTAATTAAGGCAGTAGAAATTTTACAAACTAAAGGAAAATACGAGGATATTCTGAAATAAATATGCTTTAAGGCTTGTTTCGACGAAATTCGGAACACACAATAGCTGCTGCCACTGCCACGTTTAACGACTCGGCAGTGGCATTGTTTTTTGGAAAATTTGGTATAGTGATTCGCTGTGTTACATGATTTGCTATTGCTTCCGAAATGCCATTCCCCTCGTTGCCCAAAACGATAAGACCTTTAGTGTTTAATTTTTGGTTATAAATGGAAGTTTCAGCCATAAAAGTGCCGTATATGGGATGTCCGGTAGGGAGCTTGTTTATAAAGTCTAATAAGTCAATGTAGTACACTTTTACACGTGCCAGCGACCCCATGGTGGACTGAACAGTTTTGGGGCTAAAAGCATCGGCTGAATGCAAGGAGCAGAAAATGTTTTCAATACCAAACCAATCGGCAATGCGAATAATTGTTCCTAAATTACCCGGGTCTTGCACATCGTCGAGTGCTAAGCAAAGTTGTTCGGTGTGTGATTTCGATTGAAGGTTTTGCTTTGGCTTTTCGAAAACTGCCAAAACACCTTGTGGACTTTTTTGGCTTGAAATTTTTTTAAACTCTTCTTGGCTAATTTTTTCGATAGGTGTGTCGGGAGAATCATGTTCAAATAACCAGTCTTCGGTAGCAAATAGCCATTTGTGTTGGAATGCGGGCAGCAAATCTAAAACCAATTTAGAACCTTCTGCTACAAATAAACCAAGCTCATCGCGATTTTTTTTGTGCTGAAGGCTCTGTATAAGTTTTATTTGATTTTTACTAATCATAGTAATTATTATTGGTTCGACCGCAGTAAATTGATGTTTCCTTTCAAATTGTATTTTATTCCATCGGAACCAACTGCCTCTATGATGTAAAAATATGCACCAGTGTTGGCTGGTTTGCCATTAATTTTGCCATCCCAGCCTTTTTGTGGATCGGTCCACGCATAAATTTTTTGCTGCCACCGGTTGAAAACCCAGCATTTAAAGCTGGTGATAGATTTATAAGCTACTCGAAATTCATCATTAATACCATCGCCATTGGGAGTAAATACGCGAGGCACTTCGATAGCTGATTCAGAAACTTTGACTGTTATTGAGTCGGAATTCTCACAATTGGCGTTACTTACCGTTAGGCGAACTTTAAAGGTGCCAGCTTCGGTGAATGTATAGCGCAAATCCTGATCGGTACGACTGAAAAGCAAGCTACCATCTTTGTATATTTCCCATTGGTAAAACTCGGCGGTTGGTGTGTTTGCATTGCTCTGAAAAATTATTTCTAACGGCGCCGAGCCATCAATAATTTCGGCAGTGGAGGGGCGCTCCGCCTCATTTAATTCGTTACGAATCGAGGTTTTAGAAGTTATATGTCCTTCCACCTTGACGGCACGGTAGCTGGGTGATTCAATTTTCTGAAGTGTTCTGCCCAAATCTGTAGCAAAACTATCGCCCTGCAAAGTGAATTGCGTATCGCATAAAGGTGGATTAACAATAAGTATTGGCGTTGTTGGCGTTTCAATTGTTTCGGATATCTGTTTGTCTATCCATTGCTTATCGCTCCAAACTTTTGTGTTGTATTGCAAGCTAAAATACCTGACTATGTTGTGTTTTACTAAATCAGGCGTTTCATAATACATTGGTGGAATGTTGCCATCGAAAATTAAATTCATGCCATCACATTGTTCTTTTGGCTTATCCTCAGGAGTTAAGGCTGCAAAAACGGGTAAATATTTTGAATAATCTATGACCCAAATTGTACTACGCACGCCATCTACCTCAACAATATAACCCGTAGCATCTTCTATGTTGATATTCTCGGTTTGATCTTGTAGGACAATGGGAGTAGTCTGATTATTAAAGCTATACCATTTAATGGTGCTGTAATTAATGCCGTTATATCGTATGGCAGAAATAGAATCCATGCCATCAAACACAAATAAATATTCGATACCGGGATATGTTTTTTCATAGCATTTGTAGGTGCCTGTAGCCGTAAATTGCCCATATACTAATGCGCTTAGTGCGAATAGAAATAACGAAGTGCTGTATCGTTTCATAATGAAATTTTGCTGATTTTTTACTTAAGTTTAGGGATATGGCATGCTACGTTAATAGCATACAATTGCCTGAAATAAATTTCTCTATCTATTTACTGCTTTTTATTTTACTTTTTTAAGGTCAAAAGTAGCTCAAATATTTAAGCAATGCAATAGAATTAGAAAAATAAAAATAGAAAAATATTTTTTCCCAATTTTAGCAATTGAATCAGGGTTTTGTCTTTCTTTGTATGTCTTTTCAATAAATTGTATTACTTTTGGGCTAAAACCAATTCAAATCGATTATAAAACAATCTCACAATCTCTACCATGGAACTAACTACGCAGCAGCTAAATATAATCAATTTTACCTGAAATATCAAAATAAATGCCATAGCCGGTTCTGGAAAGGCAACAATTATGATTGGACCGCACAAACCTGCTGAAAGGGCGTCATCGCATCGCGCATCAAAAAATTAGAATGAATGGAAATGTATGGAATTTAAGATACAGCCCAATGTGAGTGTACATTAAACCTATTGAGTTTATACTTGACTTTGTTGTGGCGCATTTGGTTTAATTTTGTAACTCATAAAGTCTAAAAAATCAACAAAGTATGAAATTCACAAAGAAAATCTTTTTGCTATCTTTTTAAGTGTTTGAAAACATGTAACTATTAAATAATTAAGAAGAAACAAAAATGATAACCCAATATTGAGTTTAGAATATTAAATTGTTATAATTATATCACCATGAAGCGACAGATAATTGTGCTTTTTTTATTAATTTTACTTTTTACGTTCAACTTAGCTTCTGCACAGCCTAACCCCTATCAGCCCAATTCTCAATTGCCCACCATCTATCCATCGTGGAATTTGGTGTGGAGCGATGAGTTTAATGCCATAGGTAAACCCAACCCTGAAAATTGGATTTACGAAAACGGATTTGTCCGCAACGAGGAATGACAATGGTATCAGTCCGACAATGCCTATTGTGCTGATGGTGTTTTGTTGCTTGAAGCCAAACGTGAACGCGTATTAAATCCGAATTATGTAGCTGGTAGTCCCGATTGGAAAAAGAAACGACAATATGCCGAATATACATCAGTATGTATAAAAAGTCTGGGGTTGGTAAAATATCAGTTTGGACGGATTGAAGTTCGTTCGCGCATTAATGTTTCGAAAGGCTCTTGGTCAGCTATATGAACCTTGGGTGAAACGGGCGAATGGCCTTCGTGTGGTGAAATCGACATGATGGAATTTTACCTGAAATCAAATGTACCCACTATTTTAGCCAATGTAGCCTGGGGAACAAGTGTGCGATGGTCGGCAAAATGGGATATTGCCACCAAGCCGCTTAGTTCTTTTACTGGTAAAGATGCCAATTGGATAGCAAAATTTCATACCTGGCGCATGGATTGGAACAAAGACAGCATCAATTTATACCTCGACAACGAGTTGCTGAACTATACATTGCTTACTCAAACAATCAATGCAACGGGCGTCAGTCCCAGAAATCCATTTTTGCAAAAGCATTATTTTCTGTTGAACCTTGCTATTGGCACAAATGGTGGCGATCCTTCGCAAACCACTTTTCCACTGAAATACGAAGTAGATTATATTCGTGTGTATCAGCAATCTATTGCTTCTGATATAAAATCACTATCTTCAGATTTAAATCAGTGTGTGGTTTTTCCCAATCCAGCTTCAAACTATATCCGAGTTCAACATCCCAAAACAATTAATTCCATTGAAATTACAGACTTGTCTGGTCGGGTTTTGAAAGAACTGACATCTGCCAGCCTAACTAGTTCGGATAAAATTTCACTTGTCGGAATCAATAATGGCGTTTATTTGCTAAAACTGAAAGTTGGAAATGCAGTAGAAGTAAGCAAATTGATTGTTAGGAAATAAGAGAGGAGCTTCACTTTAGCTTATATTTTCAAATATCTTGTTTTCAAAATATTCTTTTCTTTCATCCCAGAGGTTGAAACATCTGGCAAGGAAATCGGTCGTGGCTATGCCACTTGTAAGACTAATGGTGTAATCTTTTATTATTTTTTTAAGTTGCATAGCGACGACTGATTTGTCTGCGTTGGGTTTCAACCCAATGTAAAAAATGCCCAATGCAAAAAGATGGCTTTTCCACCTTATCCACCTATTGTTTTTGAACCCCAATTCCCCTTATTCGAATTATAATTCAACTTTTTAGTTCACAATCCCGCCTTATATTTGTAAATTGAAATTTTATACAATAAAATTTAAAATTGCATCTATGTTTCCCTTTTTGAAAATAAGCTTGATATTGGTTTTGAGCATGCTATCACAACTTACTATCGCGCAGCACCAACAATTCACTCCTAACGAACTTTGGACTGATACGAAAGGGGTGCACATCAATGCGCATGGTGGCGGAATGCTTTATTTTCAAGGCAAATATTATTGGTACGGCGAGTACAAAAGCGAAAATACAAGCAGTGCCATGGTGGGTTTTACTTGCTACTCTTCCACCAATTTAATAAATTGGAACAACGAAGGCGTTGTGTTGGCTGTTTCCGACGACGAAAAATCGGATATTGCCAAAGGTTGCATCATGGAACGCCCTAAAGTGGTTTACAATGCAAAAACCAAGCAATTTGTAATGTGGTTTTATTTGGAATTGAAAGGGCAGAATTACAAAGCGGCACGTGTGGCATTGGTAGTGAGCGACAGTCCCATAGGCAGATTCAAATACCTCCGATCCTATCGCCCCAATGCCGGCATCTATACCCTTAATTTCACACTGGAACAAAAAAACGCTGCATTAACCGAATCCGATTTTCCAAAATCGTGGACTGCTGAGTGGAGCTTGGCAGTAAAAAACGGTCTGTTTCTTCAACGCGATTTGCCTGGCGGTCAAATGTCGCGGGATATGTCTATTTTTATGGACGATAATGCTAAAACTTACCATATTTTTGCTTCGGAGAAAAATCAAACACTTCAAATTGCTGAACTTGCCGACGATTATCAAAGCCACGACGGACGCTTTGTGCGAGTCATCGAAGGAAAACACAACGAAGCATTGGCAATTTTTAAAAAAGACGGCAAGAATTTTCTGATTACGTCCGATTGCACTGGCTGGACTCCCAAATATCCTATTGATACTCGTTATATCTGGTTACCTATTGAGTTTAAAAACAATATCCCCGTTATAACTTGGAAAGATAATTGGAAGTATTAGAAAAAAAATAGTACATTTGCATGCTTTCAAATCTTCAATTTAAATATTTATGAAAATCAATTTTATTTCCCCATTCACCCTTTCGCTGGTGCCATTTGCCGCAATGTTGGCAGGCAACAACACAAAACAATCAACGCCAAACATTGTACTTATTTATTCCGATGATCTTGGTTATGGCGATTTAAGCTGCTACGGCTATTCCAAAGTGCCCACTCCCAACGTAGACAAATTAGCTTCCGAAGGTTTGCGCTTTACCAATGCGCATTGCGGAGCTGCCACCAGCACGCCTTCTCGTTACGCATTACTCACAGGTCAATACGCATGGCGCAAGCAAGGTACCGGCATTGCAACTGGCGATGCAGCCATGATTATTAAACCTGAGCAAGCCACCATGCCTCGCATGTTACAAGGCATGGGTTACAAAACCGGCGCTGTTGGCAAGTGGCATTTAGGCCTGGGAGCCGAAACAGGAAAGCAAAACTGGAACGGACTGATTACGCCAGGGCTCAAGGAGTTGGGCTTCGACTATTCCTACATCATGGCAGCTACGGGCGACCGTACACCCTGTGTGTTTATGGAAAATGGCAGGGTGGTGAATTTAGACCCTGCCGACCCGATTGAAGTGAGTTATATTAAAAATTTTTCCGGAGAACCAACGGGTAAAGACAATCCCCAACTATTGCGCATGCATCCAAGCCATACACACAACCAAAGCATTGTGAATGGCATATCGCGAATTGGCTATATGCGTGGTGGAAAATCCGCTTTATGGACCGACGAGAATATTGCCGACAGCATTACGGCAAAAGCATTAAACTTTATTGAGAGCAACAAAAACCAACCTTTTTTCCTTTATTTCGGAACGCAGGATGTACACGTGCCACGCGTACCACATCCACGTTTTGCGGGTAAAAGTGGTTTAGGAGCACGCGGCGATGCCATTTTGGAATTCGATTGGATTGTTGGTCAGGTGATGGCAACACTCAAAAAATTGCAGTTGGATGAAAATACCTTGGTGATTCTTTCGAGTGATAATGGACCCGTAATTGACGATGGTTATCAGGATCAGGCTGTTGAATTGTTGGGAGATCACAAACCATGGGGACCGTTTCGTGGAGGCAAATACAGTGGTTTTGAGGCTGGCACTCGCATTCCGCAAATTGTTCGCTGGATAGGTAAAGTGAAGCCTGCCATAAGCAATACATTGGTGAGCCAACTCGATTGGTACGCTTCATTTGCAGCGTTAACAAAATACAATATTAAGCCTGGCGAAGCTCCCGATAGTCAAAACGGGCTTAAAACATTGCTTGGGAAAAGCAAAAAAGATCGCCAATACGTTGTGAAACAAAATCTTAACAATGTACTTAGCATCGTTGTTGGAAATTGGAAATACATTGAGCCAAGCAAATTTGTCTCTATCAATAAGTATACTAATACTGAATTGGCAAATAACCCTCAACCCCAGCTATATAACTTGAAAACAGATCAGGGTGAAACGATAAACTTAGCCACTGAATATCCCGATAAAGTAAATGAACTGAAAATAAAATTAGAAAAAATAAGAAAGTCAGAAAAATAAACTTTGAATAATTCTACTTTACTAAAATATAAATTGAACTCAATTAACTGAACCCATCGGGTTCATATATTTGTAGAAGAATAGATTTACAACAGATATGCGACCCCAATTGGGGTCGAACATTGATTCATAAATGCGTTTGCTATAAATATATAATGCCTCTGGCATTAATATAATCTAATTTGGTAAAGTAGAAGTAAGTGATTTAAATAATTAATACTAACTCAAATTCCCCCTTTAGGGGGTTAGGGGGCAGAAATAATATGTACGATTTAATTATTATCGGTGGTGGTCCGGCCGGATATGTAGCTGCAGAACGTGCAGGGCATAAAGGACTGAAAGTTTTGTTGTTTGAGAAAAAAAGTATGGGTGGGGTATGTCTCAACGAAGGTTGCATACCCACTAAAACCATGCTTTACAGTGCCAAAACCTACGAAAATGCCTTGCATGGAGATAAATACGGTGTGTTTGGCGAAAATATCCGTTTCGACTACGGAAAAATTGTTGCTCGTAAAAATAAAGTGGTTCGCAAATTGGTTGCTGGTGTGGAAAGTGCGATGAAAATGAACCATGTAACGGTAGTAAAAGGCGAAGCCAATATTGTTGGGCGCAGCCCCAAAGGAGTGGAAGTTACGTGTGCCGGCGAAAGTTACTTAGGTGCAAATCTACTTATCTGTACCGGATCAGAAGCATTTGTTCCTCCCATTCCTGGCTTGTCTGATGCTGGCGATATTATCCTAACAAACCGCGAAATATTAGAATTGAAAGAACAACCAAAATCCTTAGTGGTGATTGGTGGAGGTGTAATTGGGATGGAGTTTGCCTGTTTTTACAATAGCTTAGGCACGCAAGTAACCGTAGTGGAGATGTTGCCTGAAATTCTGGGTGGTTTGGATTTCGAAATTTCTGCCTTGATGCGCAGTATTTTTACAAAAAAGGGCATTGCTTTTAATTTGAATGCTAAGGTGGTGAAAATTGATGGCAACAAAGTATCTTTTGAAAAAGATGGTCAAACGCAGGTTATCGAGGGTGAAAAAATTCTTGTCAGTGTTGGTCGCCGTCCTATTACAAAAGGGTTTGGCTTGGAAAATCTGAATGTCGAACTGTTCAAAGGTGGCATAAAAACCGACGAAAAACTGCGTACCAATGTGCCTAATGTTTACGCTGCCGGTGACGTTACGGGATTTTCCTTGCTGGCTCACACTGCCAGTCGTGAGGGTGAAGTGGTGGTGAATAACCTCACGGGCCGTGTCGATCGCATGCGTTACAATGCCATTCCAGGCGTAGTTTACACTAATCCCGAAGTGGCTGGCGTGGGCGAAACAGAAGAATCGGCAAAAGCAAAAGGCATTGCATACAAAGTAGCCAAACTTCCAATGGCTTTTGCAGGTCGTTTCGTAGCCGAAAACGAAGGAGGCGAAGGTCTATGCAAAGTTTTAATTGGAGCTAAATATGGCGAAGTAATTGGAGTTCACATGCTTGGAAATCCAAGTGGTGAAATTATTTACGGCGCTTGCATGGCTATCGAGCAGGAAATGACCTTGGAGCAGATGCAAGAAGTTGTTTTCCCACATCCTACTGTAAGTGAGATTTTTAAAGAAACGATATTTGCATTTTAAGAATTAAATACGAAGACACCAAGTCACGAAGACAATTTTTGTGTCTCTGTGTCTTAGTGTTGAAAAAAGAATAAACAAAAAAATACTATACAATGCCAAAAGTACAATTTCTTAGTCCGGAAGATAAACGTAAACCGGGATTTGTGGAATTTCAACCCATTCCAGTAAATCAGTATCAAAAAACGGTAAAAGACGAAAAAGGTAATTTTACCAACGAAGAGTTCAAAACCATTTATCACGACATGGTGTTGATTCGTGAGTTCGAAACGATGATTAACCTCATCAAAACCAAAGGCGAATATAACGGTACGCCCTACAACCATCCTGGGCCAGCTCACTTGTCTATCGGACAAGAATCTTCTGCGGTAGGTATGGCTTGGACATTAACAGTGAACGATTTTATCTTTGGTAGTCACCGTTCGCACGGCGAAATTTTGGCCAAAGGTATGTCGGCAATTCACAAAAGCGATGACAAATATTTGATGAACGTTATGGAGTCTTTTTTTGAGGGCGCTGTGCTCAATGTTGTGAAAAAAGATTTTAGCGGAACTACCAAAGAATTGGCACGCCGCTTTTTGGTTTACGGAACTTTGGCAGAGATTTTTGCTCGCGTAACTGGTTTCAACCGTGGTTTGGGAGGTTCGATGCATGCATTTTTTACTCCATTCGGTGTTTATCCAAATAATGCATTGGTAGGTGGCTCGGGCGATATTGCTGTGGGCGCTGCGCTGTATAAAAAAATAAACCGACAAAAAGGACTTGTTGTAGCCAATATTGGTGACGCTTCTATGGCTTGCGGTCCTGTGTGGGAAGGGATGAACTTTGCTGCTATGGATCAATTCAATCAGCTTTGGGATGGCGATATGAAAGGTGGTTTGCCTGTGATTATCAATATTATGAACAACCAATATGGTATGGGCGGACAAACCTGTGGCGAAACAATGGGTAACGATATTGCTGCCCGCATCGGTGCTGGTATTAATCCCGAACAAATGCACGCCGAACGTGTGGATGGTTACAATCCGTTGGCTGTGATTGATGCTTACAAACGCAAACGCAAAATTATTGATGAAAAACGTGGTCCCGTTTTGTTGGACGTATTAACATACCGTTATAGCGGGCACTCGCCTTCGGATGCGTCTTCGTATCGTTCCAAAGAGGAAGTGGAAGCTTGGGAAGCACAAGATTGTATCGCTTCGTACGGAAAACAGCTGATAGAAGCCGGCGAAGCTACACAAACTGATTTGGATGCTACTTGGGCGGATGTAAAAGCGTTGGTGCACGAAATATTGATCAAAGCCATCAATGATGAAATCTCACCTCGCATGACAAATGCACAAGTGATTGGCGATATGATGTTCTCGAATGGTTCGGTTGATGCATTCAGTACAGCCAAACCTGATGTGCTGATGCCGCTGGAAGATAACTCACGCGTGAAAAAAATTGCTACAAAAAAACGTTTTGCTTTCGACGAAAATGGAAAACCTTACAGTAAAATGCAGCAATTTCAACTTCGCGATGGTATTTTCGAAGCTATGATGCATCGTTTTTATCAGGATGCAAGTTTGGTGGCTTATGGTGAAGAAAACCGCGATTGGGGCGGTGCTTTTGCCGTATATGGCGGTATGACAGAGGCTTTGCCTTATCACCGTTTGTTCAACTCGCCTATTGCTGAGGCTTCTATCGTGGGTACTGCCATTGGTTACGCCATGTGTGGCGGCCGTGTAGTTCCCGAAATTATGTATTGCGATTTCTTGGGTCGTTGCGGCGATGAGGTGTTCAACCAAATGCCTAAATGGCAATCTATGAGCGGTAACGTATTGAAAATGCCTATCACCTTACGCGTTTCGGTAGGTTCCAAATATGGTGCGCAACACTCGCAAGATTGGACATCGTTAGTAGCACACATTCCAGGTTTGAAAGTTTGTTTCCCTGTAACTCCTTACGATGCAAAAGGTTTGATGAATTCTGCCCTGCAAGGAACAGACCCTGTGGTTTACTTCGAAAGTCAGCGTATTTACGAAATCGGTGAGCAATTCCACGAAGGTGGTGTGCCCGAAGGTTACTACGAAATTCCATTTGGCGAACCGGATGTTAAAAAAGCAGGTAATGATGTTACTTTCCTTACCGTTGGTCATACACTCTATCCGGCTTTGGCTGCTGCTAAAGAATTGGAAGAAAAATACGGCATGACAGCCGAAGTGATTGATGCCCGCTCGTTGGTGCCATTCAACTACGAAAAAGTAATTGAGTCTGTGAAAAAAACAGGTAAAATAATTGTTGCCGGTGATGCCACTGCTCGCGGTTCGTTCCTCAACGATTTTGCTGCAAACATCAGTTCGCTGTGTTTCGATTATTTGGATGCCCCTGTTTGTGTGCTTGGTTCACGCAACTGGATTACGCCAGCATTCGAATTGGAAAGTTCATTCTTCGCTCAACCTTCGTGGTTCCTCGATATGATTAACGAGCGTATTCAACCGCTGAAAGGTTATATCGCAGGTCAGAACTTTACCGATGCTGAGTTAGTACGGAGGTCGAAATTAGGAGTGTAAAATTGCCCCTAACCACTGAATGGGAATAAGAAAAATTATTCGGAGTGCGATTCTATGTCGCGCCCCGAATAATAAAACCAAGGCACTAAATACATTATGAAAAACGTAGTGAATTAGTGTCTTAAAGGCAAATTTGTTTCGGGCTGAAAGCCCAAAATATTCTAGCCCAACGACAAAGCCCCAACGGGGCGACGTCTTGGGTATGAAATGAAAAAAATCAAATATGAGTCCTGAAAGGACGATATATAAAAGGCAATGTTTTATTTTGGGCTTACAGCCCGTTAACTATGTTTCTACTGTATTTAACCCAAGGCGTTGCCATTTCATGGCTTTACCGTTGGGCTAAGTTATAAAGGTCTTTCAGCCCGAAGAATTGAACAAAGTTGCTAAACTAAATTTTGAAACCATGTCTCAATCGCTATCTAAATTGTATGTTCATGCAATTTTTCATGTAAAAAACAATGAATGCTTGATTTTGCCTGAAAATGAAAAAGAACTGTATGCTTATATTGGTAGTCTTGTAAAATTATCGAAATCAATACCAGTGCAAATAAATGGAACGGAGAATCATGTTCACGTATTATGCATTATGTCCAAGAATATCTCTTTGGCAAAGTTGTTAGAAGAAATCAAAACCAATAGTAGTAGATGGATGAAGACATTAGGACCGCATTATCGTGAATTTGCCTGGCAAGGTGGATATGCAGGATATTCTGTAAGTCAATCCAAAGTTA
Organism: Porphyromonadaceae bacterium CG2_30_38_12; assembly: GCA_001873635.1. Classification (GTDB taxonomy): domain Bacteria; phylum Bacteroidota; class Bacteroidia; order Bacteroidales; family Paludibacteraceae; genus Paludibacter. The sequence continues at coordinate 64,241 of MNZK01000096.1, forward strand.
CTATTGTACAGAATTACATTGAAAATCAAAAAGAACATCATAGAACACAAACTTTTCAGGAAGAGTACATTCAATTTTTAAAAGAAAATGGAGTTGATTATAGCGATGATTATTTGTGGACTTAAAATATAATTAAACAGATGAAACACCCATGACCAAAATAAAAATTTTAGACACACAAGGAGATGATTATAACGTGTTGATTAATAAGCAAATAAAAATTATAAACAGATGAAAACTGAAAGCCATTCAATAAATGATGTTTTGGCAAAAAATGCAACTTCATTTTTTATTCCTCCTTTTCAAAGAGCTTATGCTTGGGGTAAACCTGAAATTGAAAGGTATTTTAGTGATGTTTTACGAATTATAGATTCTGAATTAGATTCAAAGCAACATGATAAATTAGAGCATTTTTTTGGAACAGTTGTAATAAAAGAAGAAAAAGCTGGTTTTGCAAATAAATCAGTTGTAGTAGATGGTCAACAACGACTTACAACTACACTTATTTTTTTGATAGCTTTACGAGATTTAGAAGCTGTTGAATTAAACCAAGAATATATTACTCAAAACTATTTGATAAATAACACTTCATCTTTTCAAGACAAAATAAAGCTTAAACAAGTAACGAAGGATCGGGATGCTTATCGCTCTTTAGTAAATAAGGAGACTCCTAAAGCAGGGATTATTTATAATGCTTAGGAAGTGAGTTGTCCCATAAATTGGGACAACTGAAGATGAAAGCAAATGATGGTAAAATGTAACTGACAGATGTCGCAGATACAGAATCACTACTTCGCATTATTCAATCCATTCCTTCACCCAAAGCAGAACCATTCAAACAATGGTTAGCCAAAGTGGGTTACGAACGGATGCAGGAATTACAAGACCCTGCACAAAGTTTAGACCGCGCACGTGAAAACTGGAAACGTTTAGGTCGTAGCGAAAAGTGGATTCAGCAACGAATGACAGCTTAGAGTGACTAAAGAATTGGAATTGAAAATTGGCAAAAGTGTTGTTACCGGCGAAAACTTTTTACCGCCAACAAAAGAGAAAAAGAAATTAATATAATTACACAAAACTAATATAAAGTCCCCTTTAGGGGATTAGGGGTTATGAAAAAAGTTAACGCACATCTCCACACGCCTAATTCATTTAGTGCTTTTAAAAATATCGACGAAGCACTCGATATGGCTGTTGCTGAAGGAGTAAAAGTAGTAGGAATTAATGATTTTTACAGCACAGCCGGATATGCGGCATGGGCTGAAGGTTGTAAATCGCGTGGTTTGTATCCTTTGTTTAATATTGAGTTTATTAGTTTGAACGAAGAAGACCAAAAAGCAGGTTTACGTGTGAACGACCCAGGCAATCCCGGACGTACGTATCTGAGCGGCAAAGGATTGTCATATCCTTTCAAACTCGACGAACCCTACGCGTCGCAATTGGCAGGCGTGGTGAAAGAGTCGAATGCACAGGTGGAAGCTATGTGTGGCAAAGTAAACGAGATTTTAGACGCTGTAAATGCTGGTTTTACACTCGATTTTGATTGGATTAAAAATGAATTGACAACAGGGTTAATCCGCGAACGTCATTTGGCAAAAGCATTACGCCTGAAAGTGTACGAAGCTTGCAACAGCAATCCGTTGGATATTCGCATTTTGTTTCACAAACTTTTCGGTGGAAAAGAATTAAAATCGGAAGTGTCGGATTTTGCCGGAGTGGAAAACGAAATACGCGGCAATATGCTCAAAGCAGGTGGTGGAGCATTTGTTCCCGAAGATCCTAAAGCATTTTTGCCGATGCAAACCGTTTGCGAAATAATCGTAGCGGGTGGTGGCATACCAACTTATCCTTTCCTTGCCGACGATGCCAAAGGTGGTTACACCGACTTCGAAGGAGATTTGGAACGTGTGGCTAAGCAACTGACCGAGCGTGGTTTCCATTCGGTAGAATTTATTACTACCCGCAATGGCGTTGAGCTACTCGAAAAATATGCTTCTTATCTACACGAACAAGGTTTTGTTGTAACTTTTGGTAGCGAGCATAATACGCCTGCCATGGAGCCGATTGAACTTTTTGCACGTAATAGCACACCCCTTACCGACCGTTTGATGCAAATTAACTACGAAGGAGCTTGCGTGGTAGCTGCACATCAACATTTGGTGGCGCAAGGCTTGCGTGGTTATGTGGATTCTAATGGAAATGCCGATAGAAGTAAGCGGGATGAGTTTATAAAATTGGGAAAAGAACTAATAAACCCTTAGCCCCTGAAGGGTAATTATGCAAGTTCGTCTTCGTAAATCCTTGTTTAAATTATACAAAACCCATAAAAATGAATAATATAGAAAATAAAAATACAGACTCCGTAATTCCCCCTTCAGGGGGTCAGGGGGTCATTCAGGATCTTATTTCAATATCGCAATTCTACGGCCGCGATAGCCGTTTTGTAATTGCAGGCGGTGGAAATACATCGTACAAAAACGCAGAAAAACTGTGGGTGAAAGCCAGTGGCTCGTCGTTGGCAACTATTACCGAAGACGGTTTTGCAGTGTTAGACAGAGCCAAACTTAACCTTATGTCCGAAAAAGTGTACAGTGCCAATGCTGCTGAACGTGAAGAACAGGTTAAGAATGATTTAGCGGATGCTACCATTACCAAAGGTAAACGTCCATCGGTAGAAACATCGATGCACAATGTGATTGACTATGCTTTTGTGGTGCACATGCACCCAACTTTGGTAAATGGTTTGATGTGCGCCAGCAATGCCGAAAGTGATTTGAAAAAAATATTTGGTGCGAAAGCATTGTACATCGAATATACCGACCCGGGTTATGTGCTTTTCAAAAAAGTGGACGAAGCTATTAAGGCTTATCGTAAGGCTGAAAATAAAGAACCTCAAGTTATTTGGTTACAAAATCATGGTATTTTTGTGGCTGCCAATAGTATTGACCAAGTAAAAGTGATTTATACTCAAGTGCTTGATAACTTGGATAAAGCAGTGAAATTTCCTATCCCAATTGAGGAGCGTGCGACTTGCAGTTGCACCGAACAAATTCTTCCGGCTATGCGTATGATGTTATCGAAAGATGGATTGAAAACGCTGAAAGTGCGCAAAAATGCTCTAATAAAACATTTCTACGATACCGAAGAAGCGCAAGCAAAAATAGCCAAACCATTTACTCCGGATGCGATTGTGTATTGCAAATCGAACTATATATTCCTTAATGATGAAGAGCCTGAAGCTGTAATAACCCAAGCAGGAAAACAAATTGCTGCTTTCAACGCCAAATTTGGGTATCAGCCTAAAGTTATTCTGATCAAAGGAATTGGTTTGGTTGCTGTGGGCGATAATACTGCTCAGTGCGGCATTATTCTGGATGTGTTTGAAGATGCCATGAAGATAGCCTTTTACGCTGAATCGTTTGGCGGTACGCACCCAATGACGCAGCCTCAAATAGACTTTATCGACAACTGGGAAGTTGAAAATTATCGCCGAAGTGTGGCAGCAGGAGCAACGAAAGGTCGTGCCGAAAACAAAACCATTATCGTAACCGGAGCAGCGCAGGGCTTTGGCGAAGGAATTGCCCGATGCTTGTTGCAGGAAGGCGCCAACATTGTGGTAGCTGATATGAACGAAGCGGTTGGTCGTGCCACTGTGGAACGTTTCAATGGCATGGCTAAAAGCAATTGTGCTATTTTTGTAAAAACGAATGTAAGCGAAATACCAAGCATTGAAAATCTTGTTCACGAAACAGTGTGCAATTTTGGAGCTATTGATACTTTCATTAGCAATGCCGGTGTACTTCGTGCTGGTGGATTAGACGATATGACGCCAGAAGATTTTGAGTTTGTAACCAAAATAAACTACAATGCCTACTTCTATTGTACCAAAGTAGTTAGCCGCATAATGAAGTTGCAAACTAAATACGCTCCCGAATATTATGCCGATATTATTCAGGTAAATTCTAAATCGGGATTACGTGGTAGCAAAGCTAATTTTGCTTATGCCGGAGGTAAATTTGGTGGCATAGGGCTCACACAATCTTTTGCATTGGAATTAGCTCCATTCCGCATCAAAGTAAACTCTATCTGTCCAGGAAATTTCTACGAAGGACCACTGTGGAGCGACCCTGATCGAGGGCTTTTCGTGCAGTATTTGAATGCAGGAAAAGTGCCCGGAGCCAAAACTATTGACGACGTAAAAGCGTTTTATTTAGCACAGGTGCCAATGAAAAAAGGCTGTTCGCCTGAGGATGTAACAAAAGGAGCACTTTACCTGATGGAACAATGCGGCGAAACCGGACAGGCATTGCCAATTACTGGTGGGCAGGTGATGCTTTCGTAGAACCAAGAACCAAGAAATTAGATATGCATAATTTCAAAAAATTAGCTATTTGGGTAAAATCAGTTGATTTTGTAACTGAAATATATAAGGCTACAAATACTTTTCCAAGCCATGAACGTTTTGGATTAATTTCACAGCTACAACGTGCAGCAGTTTCTGTTCCAACAAATATATCTGAAGGTTCTGCCAAATCTAGTAATAAAGATTTTTCGCGCTTTCTTGAAATCTCACTTGGTTCAACATTTGAATTGGAAACAGAATTAATCGTATCGCATAATCTTTCTTATATTGATAGTGGAAATATATATATTTAGAAGGAAAGTTAACTGAACTTCAAAAAATGAAAATTGGTTTCAAGGAAACATTGAAATAAAGTCAAAAATCTAAATTTCATAACAAAAAAACTTCATTTTGTAAAAAAAAAACAACTTACTAACAATAACGAGCTAAATTCTAAAATCGGGCAAATCCGTCTTGATTCTTGGTTCTTGGTTCTTGAATCTTTAAAATAATGAAAACAAAAGCAATACGCCTTTATGGCAAAAAAGACCTCCGCATGGAGGAATTTGAGTTACCTCAAATAAAAGAAAATGAGATTTTGGCAAAAGTAATGTCAGATTCTCTGTGTATGTCATCGTACAAAGCATCTTCGCAGGGTACAGACCATAAAAGAATTCCAAACGATATCGCCGAAAATCCGATTATCATTGGGCATGAATTTGCGGGTGAAATTGTAGAAGTGGGTTCAAAATGGGCAAATCAGTTCAAAGCTGGTGATAAATTTTCTATCCAACCTGCTCTATATTACGAAGATGGTCCCGTAGGAGTGCTAAGTGCGCCAGGTTATAGTTATCGTTACATTGGTGGCGATGCTACGTATGTAATTATTCCAAACGAAGTGATGGAGAAAAATTGTTTGCTGGCATACGGTGGCGAGGGTTACTATCCTGCTTCCCTGTCCGAACCGCTTTCGTGTGTGATTGGCGCCATGCATGCCAACTACCACACAACTCCTGGAAGCTACGAGCACAAAATGGACATTGTAGATGGTGGTAAAATGGCTATTCTTGCCGGTGTTGGGCCGATGGGATTAGCTGCTATTAACTACGTCCTTCGTCGCGACGACCGCAAACCATCTGTGTTAGTTGTAACCGATGTAGATCAAACGCGTCTCGACCGTGCTGCGACCATTCTTCCAGTTGATTTTGCAGCTTCGCGTGGTATTGATTTAAAATACATCAATACGGGCAAAATGGAAAACCCTGTGGCAGAATTGAAAGCCATTACAGGCGGATATGGTTACGACGATGTGTTTGTGTTTGCTCCCGTGAAGCCGGTTGCTGAACAAGGCGATGCTATATTGGCTTTTGATGGTTGCATGAATTTCTTTGCCGGACCCAGCGATCCGAACTTCAGTGCTATGTTCAATTTTTATAATGTGCATTATGCTTATACACACGTAGTTGGTACAAGTGGCGGAAATACCAATGATATGGTAGAAGCTCTCCAAATGATGAGTAAAGGACTCGACCCTGCTGGATTGGTAACACATATTGGAGGTTTGGGAGCTGTAATTGAAGCAACAAAACACTTACCTGAAATACCAGGCGGTAAGAAGTTGATTTATACACACATTGATATTCCGTTGACACCCATTTCGGATTTTGCAAAATTAGGCGAAACGAATCCTGTTTTCAAAACCTTAGCCGAAATTTGTGATAAAAATCTTGGCTTGTGGAGCGTTGAAGCTGAATCATTCTTGCTTGCTAATGCAGATAAATTGTAAAAGTAAATTTTTAAACTGAGTTTTGAACTAAATACGAAGTCTAATGTCTTGGTTCTTTTTTTCTTTGCTCTTTAATCTAAGATAACATGAAACAACTTGATGTAAAATTAATGCATCCGAAAGAACAGATTAATGTGATTATCGGACGTATATATCGGAGTGGTATGACTACTACTTCAGGTGGAAATATTTCTATTAAAGATGGAAATGGTGATATTTGGATAACGCCTTCGGCAGTGGACAAAGGTTCGTTGACAGTAAAGGATATTGTGTGTATAAAAAAAGATGGAACGATTGTGGGTTTACACAAACCCTCGTCGGAATATCCTTTTCACAAAGCAATTTACGAAACCCGTCCGGAGTTAACTGCTATTATTCACGCACACCCAACTGGTTTGGTGGCTTTTAGCATTGCGCGTGTGGTGCCCGATACTAACATTGTACCGCAAGCGCGCAATATTTGTGGTGAAATAGGTTTTGCACCTTATGGCTGCCCCGGAAGTGAGGATTTGGGTAGGAAAATTGCCAATGAATTTAAAAATAAAAAGTTCAAGGCTGTGATAATGGAAAACCACGGCGTAGTACTTGGTGGAACGGATATGATGGATGCTTATCAACGTTTCGAAACATTGGAATTTTGCTGCCGAACGATTGTAAATGCAGGCCGAATTGGCAAGGTAAATACACTGACCGACGAACAGATCTCGAAATACGTAAATCATTTTCCGAAAAACATCACGCACTTTATGGATGTAGAATATCCTTCGGACGAGCGCGAGTTACGAGCCGAAATGGTGAATATTATTCGTCGTGCATGCGATCAAGGAATGATGATATCAACTTATGGAACCGTTTCGGTACGTTGGCGGGAAAATGATTTTCTCATAACTCCACGCGATGTGGCACGTTGGGATATTTTGCCAAAAAATATTGTGCAAATAAAAAATGGTATGGCTGAGGCAGGCAAAGTGCCCAGTAGGTCTGTGGCGTTACACCATCGAATTTATCAGTTGAATCCGCATATCAATTCAATAATTGTAACGCAACCCACCAATTTGATGGCACATGCGGTAAGTCATCAGAAATTTGATGTACGTACCATTCCCGAAAGTTGGATTTTTCTGCAGGATGTTCCTTCTATTCCTTTCGAAAGTTTACGCGACGATGCAGAAGGAATAGCTCAGCTATTTTCAAAAAATCGTGTGGTATTAGTTGAAAATGACTGCGTTATTGTAACGGGCGATAAGCTTATTAATACCTTTGATTACTTAGAAGTGGCTGAGTTTTCGGCAAATTCATTGGTTATGGCTTCATCCATCGGACCACTTCAACCTATGGGCGATAAAGAGATTGATGAATTAAGAGTGGCATTTAATGTAAAATAATATTTTGCAAGTTATACTATCAAAAAATCATGCAGCAACTTTTAACCTGGCTCTTGAGGAGTATTTATTCCTGGAAAGTCAGGTTGATATTTTGTTGTTCTACATCAATCAACCTACCGTTATTATTGGCTACAACCAAGCTGTTGAAAATGAAGTTAACATAGAATTTTGTAAATCCAACGGCATTTCCATAATTCGTCGGAAGTCGGGTGGGGGAGCAGTTTATCACGATTATGGAAATCTCAATTTTTCATTTATTTCCAATCGTTTAGCTACAAAAAATGTGCTCGGAAAGGATTTTCTAATTCCAATTGTTTCAGTTTTGAAACAATTAGGTGTAACTGCCGAAGTTGGGCAACGCAAAGACTTATGGTTGCTTCATGCTCATAAAATTAGTGGAACAGCTTCACAAATTACTAAAAACAGGGAATTACACCATGGCACCTTGCTTTATGATGCTAATTTAGAATGGCTAAGTAGCGCCTTACAAGTAACTCAAAAAAACTCTACGGTGAAAGCTACACAATCCGTTTCAAGTCCTGTTGTTAACATAAAAGATTATTTGTTGCTAAATAATGAAACCGCACTTCCAGCAGAAGTGTTCTTTGAAAAATTTGTCCAATTAGCTGCTTCTCTTTTCCATTCCGTTGTAAAAACATACTCACAGCACGATATCTCAAACATTCAAATGTACGAAAAAAAGTACCTCGAAAATTGTTGGAATTTACGTAAGTAAAATGGACTTTTATAGCATGCGAAAATTGTAATCATTCCATTTTTAAAGGGGCTGTTGAAAACTTTAAAAGCTGAATATCTTCTTTTAAAAAAAAATAAGTATCTTTGCGAACGCTTAAAATAATACGACTTTCATATTTTTAATGATAAAATCACTACTCATTTTTCTTAAAAATGACTTGATTGATTGTGAGAAATTCGTAATTTTAAAACGTAAGCACATACATGAATTTGAATAAAATACCTGAATATATTTTTGAAGCAAGCTGGGAGGTTTGCAATATGGTGGGCGGCATATATACTGTTTTATCTACACGAGCCGCCACGCTTAAACAAAATTTTGGTGACAAATTAGTATTTATCGGTCCTGATGTTTGGACTGATAATTATAATCCATATTTTGAGGAGTTACCTCAATTAATGCCCGAATGGGTAGAATTTACCCAAAATCACTACCACATTTTTATTCGTGTTGGTCGTTGGAAAATACCTGGTGAGCCACTGGCTGTGTTGGTCGATTTTATGCCTCTGATGGCTCAAAAAGATGAAATATACGGGCATGTTTGGTCTAAATTCGAGGTTAACTCAATGCCAGCTTATGGTGATTACGATGAATCTTCGATGTTTGGTTTTGCTTCCGGAATGGTGATTGATAGTTATTACCGTTTTTTTAAAATTACTAAAAATCAAGAGGTTGTAGCTCATTTCAACGAATGGATGACAACTTTTGGAGCTTTTTATATACAGGAAAATATCCCCGAAGTGGCTACAGTTTTCACTACACATGCAACTTCTATTGGGCGTTCGATAGCGGGAAATCACAAACCCTTGTACGATTACATGAGTGAATACAATGGGGACCAAATGGCTTACGAGTTAAACATGGTCTCTAAGCATTCTGCCGAAAAAGTTGCTGCTCACTGTGTAGATTGTTTTACCACAGTGAGTGATATTACTGCCATAGAATGTACGCAATTACTTGAAAAAGAACCGGATGTTGTAACTCCAAATGGCTTTGAAAACGATTTTGTGCCCAAAGGGAAAAATTTTAATCTTAAAAGGCAAGAGGCTCGAAACCTTTTAGTTCATGTTGCGGAAACCTTGTTGGGGTATGAGCTCAAAGACGATTGTTTGTTGGTAGGAACTGCTGGTAGGTACGAATACAAAAATAAAGGCATTGATACTTTTATTGAATCGCTCAAGTATTTGTATGATTTTAAAGATATGACGCGCGAAGTCGTTGCTTTTATAATGGTACCTGCCTGGGTTAAATTTCCTCGTGCCGATTTAGGTCATTCGTTGTTGCATCCCGAAACGAAATTATATTCCTACAATCGCATTACTACGCACGAATTGCACGAATATTATGCCGACAATGTGATGGGTGCTCTCAATTGGTTTCACATATTTAATACCAAAAATGAACGTGTGAAAGCAATTTTTGTGCCCGCTTATTTGAATGGCGCAGATGGAATCTTCAATAAATCGTATTACGATTTGTTAATAGGACTCGATTTAACAGTTTTTCCTTCCTATTATGAGCCATGGGGATATACCCCGCTCGAAAGTGTCGCTTTTTCAGTACCGACTATCACTACCGACTTGTCTGGTTTCGGACAGTGGGTTGCAACAAACAATTCGCAGGTTATTGAGATGGGAGTTGGCGTTATTCATCGCTCCGATTATAATGGAAACGAAGTAGCTCGGAACATTGCTGCTATGATTTATGATTTTAGTAATGCTTCGAAAGCCGAAACAGACTTAATGCGTAAAAATGCCGCTGCTGTGGCTAAAAAGGCTTTATGGAAAAATTTCATAAAGTATTATTTTAAAGCCTATAGCTATGCCATTAATGCCAAAGATAAACGCTTAGAGCTAAAAAAACAACTTGCAAACGTTTGAAATTAAATTAAACATTTTAGAGCATAAGCTCGCTAAATTATATATTAGAAAATGCTACTTTTGTAGCAAAACTTATCGTTTT
>MNZK01000118.1 GCA_001873635.1 Porphyromonadaceae bacterium CG2_30_38_12
TATCAAAGCTATGTGTGTTTTTTATTTTTATTTAATTCACTTATGCAAAGGTAAAAATAAATAGTGTTAAATGGCATTTAAAATTATTATTTTCAATGAACAGCAAACTATTCTAATTAAGCGTTGTTTGTATATCTACTAATCAGCACACAAGTTTTTCATGTCGTATCAACTAAAGCCCACCCATAGGTATTTGAATTACAATCAAGTGCTTAAAACTGAATTTTCCGAGCGCGTACAAAAAATTTCAATCAATGCCGGTTTTACTTGTCCTAATCGGGATGGTTCGCGAGGTTTGGGGGGCTGTACTTACTGCAATAATCAAACATTTAGCCCCGAATACTGCACGCCAACTAAAAGCATCACACAGCAAATTCAAGAAGGAATTGCATTTTTTCACGACAAATACCAAGCGCAAGTTTATTTAGCTTATTTTCAAAGCTATACAAACACTTACGACAGCCTTGACAAACTAAAAGCTATCTACGAAGAAGCTTTAGCACATCCCAAGGTGGTGGGCATTGTGGTGGGTACTCGCCCCGATTGCGTGAACGACGAACTGTTGGATTATTTTGCGGTTTTGTCTCGTCAATACTATGTTATGATTGAATATGGTATTGAATCGACCGATAATAAAACCTTGCAATTTATAAATAGAGGACACGATTACGCCACTGCCGTGAAAGCTATCCAAAATACGGCTTCACGTGGTATTCGTACCGGTGCTCATTTGATATTGGGTTTGCCACACGAATCGCGCGAAACAATATTAAACCATGCACGTGAAATTTCTAAACTTCCGCTGACCGCTGTTAAATTACATCAGTTGCAATTGGTAAAACATACCGTAATGGCACGTCAATATTCCCAGAACCCTGCATGGTTTCATTTATACAGCGCTGATGAATATATTGACTTGGTAATTGACTTTTTAGAGCTTTTAAATCCCGCCATAGCTGTTGAACGCATGATTTCGCAATCGCCAGCAAACTTTTTGATTGCTCCACATTGGGGACTGAAAAATTTTGAATTTATTGTTAAAGTTGAAAAACGGCTGGAGCAACGCTCGGCTCAGCAGGGACGCTTGTTTTTGCCCATCGAAAACTTTTAAATTTTGATAGTTTTTACTACTGCCCAGTTATTTTTCAAATGAAATCCTGTAAGTTTCAATCCCTGATTGTTGGCTTCTGCTTCAATTAACGGAATGTCCTCACGGTAAAAACCACTCATATATAATTCGCCTTCCGAGCTTAAGCAAGCAGCATATGTAGCCATATCCTGCAATAAAATATTACGGTTGATATTTGCCAAAACAACATCAAAATGTCTGTTTTGTAGCAATTCTGCTCCTCCTAAAAGCACTTCAATGCCCTCTATGTTGTTCAGTCGAATATTTTCCTCCGAGTTTTCTGTACACCAGGTATCAATATCAATAGCCACAATGGGTTTAGCCCCGCGCATAGAAGCCAAAATGGCGAGAACAGAAGTGCCACATCCCATGTCCAACAAAGCTTTACCAGCAAGGTTCATAGTTAGAATTTCTCCTATCATCAAGCTTGTTGTTTCGTGATGTCCGGTACCAAAAGCCATTTTTGGGTCAATCACAATATCGTAGGTAGCTAATGGTATGTTTTTATGAAACGTGCTGTGAATAACACATTTATCATTTATAATAATGGGTTCGAAGTAATGTTTTTCCCATTCTTCGTTCCAATTTTTTGATTCGATAGCTTTGACTTGGTACGTAATTTTGGTATTAAAATTGAAATTAGCAACGAGTTCAGCCAATTTCTGCTCGTCGAAAAGCGTGGACTCGATATAAGCTTCCACGCCGTTTTCGGTAGGAACAAAAGTATCATAAGCTATTTCACCCAATGATGAGCAAAGCAAATCACTCAGATACTCTTCGTACGGAAACAATGTAAAATCAACTTGATTGAAGTGTGTGTGCATGTAATTATTTTTTTTTAAAAGAACGGCAAATTTAATCAAAATTTTCCTTTTCAGTGGCACGATTATTGTTTATTATTGAAAAAATTTTCACCGTTTAATATAGGAGACAATGTTATGAAAAACAACTTATTAACCTTTTTGGGACTTGTTGCCATGTCGATGAGTCTTTTCAGCCAATCTAATCAATGGGCTGATGATATTTATTTTAAACCCAGCAATGGTGCAAAACTGAACCGTGAAAAACCTCAAATTCCAGAGCGCAAACCTACCTATAAAAATGGCGCAAAAGAAATAGTCTTCATTGAACGCGGGCAGAATGTTGAAGTTGTAACCCCCGACACTGCTGTTTTGTTAGGTCAAGCTAATGATAGCACCGAAGAAATAGGCGAAAATGGATATTATTTGAATGAATTCAGAGGGAGCGATTCCGACCGTGAATATGCAACTCGTATCCGTAAATTTCACAATCCCAAATATCGTGTTTTTATAGGCGATCCTGCTTACAACGACATTTATTATTTGAATAATTTTGATTGGAATGTATATGTGGAAGATAATTATGCCTACGTAACGCCAACATGGTCAAATCCGTATTGGTACGATTATTCCTTCCGCCCCAACAGTTGGAATTGGGGAGGATATTATGGTATGGGCGGTTATTCATATCCATGGGCTTATAATTCGTGGTATGGTATGGGTGGTTTTTATGGCGGTGGTTTTGGCGGCTATTATGGCAATTACTATGGTGGCTATTACAGCGGTGGTTATGGTGGCTATTATGGTTGGGGAAATTCTTTTTACGGATACAATCCTTATTATCAGGGCTTTTACGATGGCTACTACAGCGGAAGCTATGGCGGCAACTATTCCTACAACAAATCACGTAGCACGGGCTCAGGTTATCGAACCACAAGCAATGCTCGCTCAGTGGTAAGTGGTAGCAGTGGATTACGCAGTGCAATTCCCGCAACCAATAGCAGCCGAAACAACTACAGTGCAGTTGGCAATAATACACGAACAATAGTGAGTTCCAATGGTATGCGATCTGTTCGTTCTGAAGCGGCTTCTAATCTATCGACAAACAGCACTCGCAATGCAGGCAGGGAATCATTTCAAGCTACTGATAGAAATACGGGAGTTTCTACACAACCACGAACTACATACGTAACGCCTACGAACACTTATAGAACAAGTACAACGAAAAACAGAACAACGTATGAGTCTCGAAATCAGAATGCAACAGGCACTACAAACAAAAATGACAATCGGACATATACGAACCGAACACCAAGCTATTCAACTGGAACGCCAACGCGTTCATCGTACAATTCCGGTTCTTCTTCATCTTCTTCTTCATCCAATAGAAGCAGCTATCGTTCGACGCCAAGTTCAACTTACTCTGCACCTACAACGAGTTCATCTTCATACAGTTCGGGCAGTAGTTCGAGTGGAAGTTCAAGCCGCAGTTCATCGAGTGGTGGAAGCGGCGGTGGTAGAAGATAATAATAAGCGAGCAAAATAAAATTTTAGTCCATAACAAAAACAAAAACAAATGAAACGATTCATCATAGCCTGTTTTATAGGCTTAACAAGCGAAATCGCTTTTGGTCAGACAGTATTTGAAACAATAAAATCCACCGACAATGATATAATTGGAACAGCTCGTTACATGGGAGTTGCCGGAGCTTTTGGGGCTTTGGGTGGCGATGTATCGGCTATCAAGGACAACCCTGCCGGTTTGGGTATCTTTCGTAAATCGGAGCTAACTGCGACGGTAAACGCTCTCATGCAAGCAACCACAGCAAATTGGAACACAAAAAAAACTGACGATAGCAATTATTCGGTAGGCGCAAACAACGTAAGTTTGGTATTGGCTTCAAAAACCTGGCGTGCCGAAAGTGGTTATGCGGGCTTAATAAATTCAAATTTTTCGTTTTCGTACAATAAATTGCAAAATTTCAATCGTAACATGATGATTCAAAGCAATACCGTTGGAAGTTCAATGACAGATTATTTTGCCCATTTTACGGGCAAGAATAGCGTATTAGATTTGGATTGGAACAATTATCCACAAAATGGCATGGATACGCCCTTTCAAAATGGCGCATTGCCTTGGATGTCGGTTATGGCTAATTATGGTTATCTTATCAACCCTGTTTATAATTCCGACAATACACTCAAAGAATGGGAATCGCTCTTAGGGCTTGATTTATACACAGACAAAACGCTGACTCCAGCCTACACATTGCAGGAAAGAGGTGGTATAGATGAATATTCGTTTGGGTGGTCGGGTAATTTTAGCAATCGTTTGTATTTGGGAGCTACCTTGAATTTGCAATCTATTAAGCATGATTATAGTAGTAATTATTCCGAAAAATACACGCAAGGTGGCAGCATGTCCTTAGCGAACAATTTACAAACTTCCGGTTCGGGTGTCAATGTAAATCTGGGCATTATTGCTGCGCCTGTCGATTTTATGCGTATTGGTCTTTCAATGCATACCCCCATGTTTTACAACATGCAACAATTGAACTATGCCACACTGAATTTCAATAATATTTTGGCTCCCGATAATGTGCAAGTAAGTGGCAATAGCGATACTCCTACCGACAATTACATCAGCTATCGTATGCAAACTCCTTTACAATTTAACGTGAGTACAGCTTTCATTATTAACTCGAAAGGCTTTGTGAGCGCTGAATACGTTTACAAGAACTACAAAGGAATGAAGGTGATGGACGAAACTGGTAATGCACACGCTTACGATTACGATTTTGTTAACGATGACATAAAGCAAATGCTCAACGATGCTCGCACAATCAAATTAGGGGCTGAATACCGACTGAGTGATAATTTTTCACTGCGTGCAGGATATGCCAATACAAGTGCCATTACGAACAACAAGGTAGCTAAAATTTTTGACAGCCAAACAGTACGCACCGATCCAGAGTATTTTGCTCATAACAGTACCGATTATAGCAGTTTGGGTTTAGGTTATCGCGAGAGTAATTGGTACATCGACTTTGCTTATATCAACAAAGCTATTCACGAAAATTATTATGCTTATAATTCAGCCGATTTGGGTACAAATTTACAAACAACACCTGCAACCGTTAAAACTTCTAACAACAACATTGTAATTACTTTTGGTTTAAAGTTTTAATAGAAACAAATACTAATAAGGCTTCACAAATTTATTTTATAAAAAAATTAAACACATATCTAAAACCTCTGGTGGCAGATACGTGTTTTGTTTTTTAAAAGTTTGGAATGACACAGCTCTGATTTTTAAAATAAATATTATCTTTGAACCAAAATTCGGGCATAAGCCATTCATTCAGGAATGCGTAATAACAATAAACCTCGTTTTGATACGTTATCAATCACATTCTACAAAAATAATATATCTATACAAGCATGAAGTTAGGCATTCGTATCATTTTTTTTCTTTTGCTGATTGTTTTAGAGTTGCAGGCTCAACATAAAGTTCGTATTTATGGATATGTAATTGATACTGACAATCGAGGTATTGAATTAGCAAATGTATATATCGAAGGTAAAGAAATTGGCACCACTACCAACAAAAATGGCTATTACGATTTAACTTTTGAGGCTGCTGACAGCATTAATTTAATATATTCCCTGCTTGGTTACGAAACGATAAAACATAAATTACTTCCAACTCAAAAAATAATTCAAATTTCGGTTGAGTTACCTTCCAAAGCAAAATTAATGAAAGACGTAGAAGTATTGGCACAGCGACGTCAAACATCTACCATCGATTTTATTGATCCGAACAAATATCGCTTGATGCCCAATGCAGCTGGAGGCATCGAATCGTTGCTGATAACTTTTGCCGGCGTAACACAAAGCAACGAAATGAGTTCGCAATACAATGTGCGAGGTGGAAACTTTGACGAAAACATTGTCTATGTGAATGGTATAGAAGTATATCGCCCGTTGTTGATACGTGCCGGACAGCAAGAGGGTTTGAGTTTTATTAACCCGGACATGGTTCAAAGCGTAGGATTTTCGGCTGGTGGGTTCGACGCCATGTATGGAGATAAAATGTCGTCGGTGCTCGATATACAATACAAAAAACCAGCAAAATCGGAGGCAACTTTTTCAATGAGCCTACTTGGTGCGTCGGCTTATGCAGCTTCTGCCAACAAAAAATTCAGCCAAATGCATGGCATACGTTACAAGACATCAGCTTACCTGCTTGGCACTTTACAAACCAAAGGAGAATACGATCCTTCCTTTTTTGACTATCAAACTTACCTGACTTATCAATTGCATCCTAAATGGGAAATCACGGGCTTGGGTAATTTTTCGCAAAACACATACAATTTTCGACCCGTAGAACGCACGACTGATTTTGGAACCTACCAGACAGCACGCAACCTTACTATTTATTACGAAGGTCAGGAAAAAGATTTATTTCGGACAGCATTTGGTGCCATAACAGTTAATTACAAACCTTCCGAAAAAACCAAACTTAGCTTTTTGACATCGGCTTTTTATACCAACGAGAATGAAACTTACGACATTTTGGGTGAATATATTTTAAGCGAAGTAAAAACAGATGCTAAAAATCCCGACGAGAAAATAGGTGCTTCACTGGGTATTGGAAAATACCACGAACATGCCCGAAACAGACTTAAAGCTACGGTTGCCAACATCGCACATTTAGGAGAATACAACAGCACACACAGCAAAATGAAATGGGGGCTAAACTTACAATCGGAATATATATCAGACAATATTAATGAGTGGGAATGGCGCGATTCGGCTGGCTACTCCTTACCATTTAGCGATAATGAGGTAAATTTATTTTATACTTTGAAAGCAAAAACGCAGTTACCCACACTACGAACAACAGCTTTTTTTCAGGATACCTACAAATGGCATTCAGCAAAAGCTTCGTACTCGCTAACAGGTGGCTTGCGAGCCAACTACTGGACTTTTAATAATGAATTACTCGTTAGCCCGCGCGCTTCGTTTTCTGTGGTGCCACAATGGAAAAAGGATTTCACATTCAGATTTGCTTCGGGCGTATATTATCAGGCTCCTTTTTATAAAGAAATTCGTGATACTGTAAGCGATGAAACTGGCAATGTGGTTGTCAATTTGAATCACAATATTAAAGCACAACGATCGGTTCATTTTGTGCTGGGTGGCGATCATCATTTTCGAGCCTGGGGACGCCCATTCAAATTTACAACTGAGGCATATATCAAACTTGCCGACCGAGTAGAAAGTTATTCTGTGGATAACGTTCGTGTACGCTACTCCGGCGAAAACGATGCTAAAGCCTACACTAAAGGAATTGATTTTAAACTCTTTGGTGAGTTAGTGCCGGGTACAGATTCTTGGATTAATTTTTCGTTGATGGATTCCAAAGAAGATTTGTTGAATGATTTTTACGACAAAAAAATATTAGATGAAAACGGAAAAGAAATATTAGACCAAAACGGAAATATAACTACCGAGCGCGTTTATCCAGGGTGGATGCCACGTCCTAACGAGCAACGCTATGCTTTCTCCATGATGTTTCAGGATTATTTGCCCAATAACCCCAAATACAAAATGCAATTGAAATTTATTTGGGCAGATGGATTACCATTTGGGGCACCTCGTAGCGTGGCTTATCGTGCCAAGTTCAGAGCAACTCCATACAGACGTGTCGATATAGGTGCCTCGCGCGTGCTGGCAAGTGGCGACGATAAAATAATGGCTGCTAAATGGTTGCGAGGAATAAAAAATATTTGGATTAATGTGGAAGTATTTAACTTACTCGATTTCAGAAACGTAAACACCTACTATTGGGTAACAGATGTTTACGGTCAGCAGCTTGCCACACCAAACTATTTAACTTCGCGCCAACTCAACGTGAAACTATTAGTAGATTTAAAATAAAATCTTCAAATCTTCAAATCTTTCCGCTGGCTATTCACTATCAACCAGACACCCCACACAACAAATGGAATGCTCAATATTTGTCCCATATTGAGTAGCATACCTGATTCAAAGGCTTCCTGGTTGAGCTTAATAAATTCAAGAAGAATGCGAGTACCGAAAATGCCTATTAGGAAAACCCCAAAGATAAGACCTGTTTGCTTGTAAGCCTGCTTTTTCCAGTAGAGCCACCAGGTAATTGCAAAAGTGGCTAAGCAGTAGAGCATTTCGTAAATTTGTGTAGGATGCATGGGCATGGTTTGACCATCACGTACAAAAATAAATCCCCATGGCAAATCGGTTGCACTGCCATAAATCTCCGAATTCATAAGATTGCCCAACCGAATAGCAGCACCCGTGAGAGCAGCGCCAATAACTAAACGATCCAAGCCCCAAATAAATCCTTTTTGCGAAACATTTTTATGAAACAAATACAAGGCAATTAATATTCCAATAGCTCCACCGTGACTTGCTAATCCGCCATGCCAGATATATAACAGTTCCCAAGGGTGTGTTATATAAAAATTGCTGTAATGGAAGGTTATACCCAAAAATGTGGTGGGTTCATCCATCAGTTTCCACTCATAAAAGAAACAATGTCCTAAACGTGCACCAAGTATCGTACCCGTTACAGTGTAAATAAATAACTTATCGATCCAAGCTTCGGGGAGCTTTTCGTTTTTGAATAATTTGGTTACAACAGTTAAGGCAAGCCAAATACCAATAGCCCAAAGCAATCCATACCAACGAACGTGAATGGGACCCATACTAAATATTTCCGGATCGACATTCCAAACAATTGAATTTAAAAGCATAATTTTAAAATAAAAATTGCAAAATGCAAAAAAAAACTAACAATTAACCATTCATTATTTAGTATTTACAATTAATTAGCTCCATGGCAATTTTTAAACTTCTTACCACTACCACACGGACAAGGGTCGTTGCGCCCAACCTTTTTTTCGACATGAATGGGTTGAGTTTTTTGAACTTCACGGGTGTCTTGCTTGGTAGGATCTGAAGAAGAAGAGGAAGAACTTCGGCTAACCACCTCATCCTTTTGTGTTTTCATACGGCTCAAGTCCATGCGTTGAACAGGTCGCGCTTCGCGTACTTGTTCGGGTTCACGTACAGGAATTTGCCCACGCATCAAAATCGACAATATTTTTCTATTCATAGTGTCAATCATTTCTTTAAATAGTCCGAACGACTCTAATTTATAAATGAGTAAAGGGTCCTTCTGTTCGTAGCTTGCATTTTGAACCGAGTTACGCAATTCATCTAATTGGCGCAAATGTTCTTTCCATTCATCGTCGATTACGTATAGTAAAGTCTGTTTCTCAAACGCTTTAACTACTTCTTTGGCCTCACTTTTAAACGCAGTTTCCAAATGTGCGGTAACATTAAACACACGTTTACCGTCTGTTATAGGAATTAAAATATTTTCGTACTGCTGCCCTTTTGTTTCATATACTTGTTTGATAACAGGATAAGCCACGGTGGCGAGTTTATCCATTTTACGTTTGAAAGTAGCCAGAGCAGCTTCGCCCACTTGATGCGTTAATTCGCCCACACGAGTTGCACTAAACGTAACTTCATCAAAGGGAGCTTCCATAGCAAAAACTTGAAGCAATTCCTCCTGCAATAATTCAAAATCGTTGCTATTTTTGGCACTTTCGAGCAGTGCCTCGGCAACATCGTAAATCATATTCGTAATATCCACGCCTATGCGTTCGCCCATTAAGGCATGTAGGCGTTTGCTGTAGATCACCTCACGCTGTGAGTTCATGACATCATCGTATTCGAGCAAGCGTTTACGAATACCAAAGTTATTCTCTTCCACCTTCTTTTGAGCACGCTCAATGGATTTAGAAATCATCGAATGCTCAATCATTTCACCCTCTTCAAATCCAAGTTTATCCATAATACCCGAAATACGTTCGGAACCAAACAAGCGCATTAGATCATCTTCTAAGCAAACATAAAAAATGGACGACCCTGGATCTCCCTGTCTGCCGGCACGACCACGCAACTGACGATCTACGCGCCGACTTTCGTGCCTTTCGGTACCAATGATAGCTAAACCGCCAGCATCTTTCACTTCGGCAGTGAGTTTAATATCAGTACCACGTCCGGCCATATTTGTAGCAATCGTAACGGTGCTTTTTTGTCCTGCTTCGGCTACAATATCCGCCTCACGTTGGTGCAATTTTGCATTCAACACGTTGTGTTTTATTTTTCGCCCATTGAGCATTCGGCTCAACAATTCGGAAATCTCTACCGAAGTAGTTCCCACCAAAACGGGGCGACCAGCTGATACTAAACGGTCAATCTCCTCGATGACAGCAATATATTTTTCGCGTTTTGTTTTGTAAACGCGGTCTTGCATGTCGTTTCGGGTAATGGAGCGATTAGTAGGAATAACCACAACATCCAATTTGTAGATATCCCAAAGTTCGCCGGCTTCTGTTTCGGCAGTACCAGTCATACCAGACAGCTTGTGGTACATGCGGAAATAATTTTGCAAGGTAATAGTAGCAAAAGTTTGTGTAGCGGCTTCAACAGTAACACGTTCTTTGGCTTCAATAGCTTGATGAAGCCCATCAGAATAGCGTCTACCTTCCATGATACGCCCTGTTTGCTCATCCACAATTTTCACTTTATTCTCAATAACCACATATTCCACATCTTTCTCGAACAATGTGAAGGCTTTAAGCAATTGATTGATGGTGTGAACGCGTTCTGATTTTATAGCGTAATTTTGATTCAAATCATCTTTTTTGTTCTGTTTTTCTTCTACCGAAATTGTTTTATCACGTTCAATTTCAGCTATTTCGCTTCCAACGTCGGGTAATACAAAAAATTTGGAATCTTCGCTACTGTCTGTTATTAGGTCAATACCTTTGTCGGTTAATTCGATGGATTTATTTTTTTCATCAATCACAAAATACAGCGGATCGGTAGCAACCTGCATGTTTCGGTTATTGTCCTGCATGTAAAACTCCTCTGTTTTAAGAAGTTGCGCTTTGATACCTTGTTCGCTGAGGTATTTAATGAGAGGTTTGTTGTTGGGCATACCTTTATACGAACGAAAAAGAGCAAGACCACCTTCTTCTATTTCTTTTTTATCATTCGATGCCAACAAGCGGCGGGCATCTGCCAAGTATTTGGTAGCTAAAGTTTTTTGTACGCTCACCAACCGTTCTACTTTTGGACGCATTTCTTCAAAAAGCTGATCATCTCCTTTGGGTACCGGTCCCGAAATAATAAGCGGCGTACGTGCATCGTCAATTAATACCGAGTCCACCTCATCGACAATAGCATAATTATGTTTTCGTTGTACCAAATCGGTAGGACTTGTAGCCATATTGTCGCGCAAGTAGTCGAAGCCAAATTCATTGTTTGTGCCAAAGGTAATGTCGGCTAAATAGGCTTGTCGGCGTTCGTCCGAATTGGGGCGATGCTTATCAATACAATCCACACTCAAGCCGTGAAACATATACAGAGGACCCATCCACTCGGAGTCACGCTTGGCAAGATAATCGTTTACAGTAACCACATGCACGCCATTGCGCGAGAGCGCATTCAGGAAAACAGGCAATGTAGCCACCAAGGTTTTACCTTCGCCGGTAGCCATTTCGGCAATTTTACCTTTGTGCAAAACCGTACCACCAAAAAGCTGCACATCGTAGTGTACCATTTCCCATTTAATGATATTTCCTCCAGCTGTCCACTCGTTTAAGTAATGAGCTTTATCGCCTTGAATAGTTACAAAATCATATTTTGTTGCCAAATAGCGGTCAAAATCAGTTGCAGTAACGATAATTTCAGCATTTTCATTCAGCCGACGTGCGGTATCTTTAACAACAGCAAAAGCATCGGGTAAAATTTCTTCCAATGCTTTTTCTATTTTCTCCGTAATATCTTTTTCTAATTTATCAATTTCAGTATAAATCTTTTCACGAAGATTAATTTCGGTGTCCTCGATCGAAGCTTTTAGACTTGCTACTCGCTCCCTTTCGACAGCAACATATTGCTGAACAAACATTTTAAGCTCTTCTGTTTTGGCTCGAAGTTCGTCGTTACTAAGGATTTTGATTTTTTCGTAAGCTAATTTAATTTTTTCAACATGAGGTTCAATTTCTTTTAAATCACGTTGCGCCTTGTTGCCAAAAATTTTTTTAAGTAAGTCATTAAATGCCATGATAGGAGTAAATTTGGTAATTATAAAATTTATATTAATAAAATAATTTGTTCAAAATAAAAAAAAATGTCATTTTTGTCAGCTAATCGTCTGTCAGCTTTTATTCAATTAACTGACAAAGGTAGTATATTTAATTGTAAAAATAAAGTGTAAGCTACAATTTCAACGCGACCTACTTATTGCAAAAAGCAAACCAATAAAAGCAGCGTAAGAAAAACAAGGAAACAAATAAATAGCTAACAAATAATGAGTCAATGACTAATTTTCTCTTCCCACCAAACCCACAATGCAAATACAAAGGCGTAAAAGGCATATTTAAAAATATGTTCGTGTAACAGCTCAAATTGCTCGGGATGGTGCTCTATCAGGGCTGTAATTGCAGCTATTCGGATAATATTAACAAAATAAACAACTACTAATCCCAATGGAATAAACCACATTTTTTTTACAAATTTTCCATGAGAAAAAGCGATGATACATGTAAAGATATAAGCTTGTTTGAGACCTGAACACGACCATACAATCTGTACATTTACATGGTTGGGGTAACGAAGCCAATTATGTGTTAGCAATTGTACGTCCGAACCCAGCGCATGTAAAATAAAATAACTTGCAGAGGCTACATGAGATGCCATAAAACTAAAGGGAGCCGAAATATCGAAGCCAAAAAACTGAACCTGCGTGTCAGTTTCGTCGCCAATAACAGTAAATTTCCATAAAAAATGAGCGCATATCAACACAACCATAAAGTAGATTACGCCCTTATACGGTTGCATGTTTTTAGGCAATTCTAATTTCATGTTGCTTGGGGTTAAATGGTATTACTAACACGCGAATAGGGAGCTTTACTCAGGTCGCAAAAGTCATTGTCCAAGTATTTAAAATAACCTGTTATGGCAATCATAGCGGCATTGTCGGTTGTGAACTCGAAGGCAGGAATATGAATTTGCCAGCCATATTTTTCGGCATGCTGCTGAAATGCTTCTCTCAAAGCTGAATTTGCCGAAACTCCACCTGCAAGTGCCACTTGGTTAATATGCAAATTCTTAGCTGCTTTGCGAAGTTTCGACATAAGTATCTCTACAACCGTTCTTTGTATCGAAGCACACAAATCATTCCGATTGTCGTCCACAAAAGTTGGGTTTAGCTTTACTTGGTCGCGCACCAAATAGAGAAACGAAGTTTTCAAGCCACTAAAACTATAATCATAAGCAGCAATTTGAGGTTTATTAAAATTAAAAGCCAGTGGATTTCCCGTGCGAGCCAGCCTATCAACATGCGGTCCGCCCGGATATGGAAGTCCCATTACTTTGGCACATTTATCAAAGGCTTCGCCGGCAGCATCATCAATAGTTTGACCTATCACCTCCATTGCATTGTAAGCTTTTACTAAAATAATCTGCGAGTTGCCGCCCGAAACAAGCAAACAAAGAAAAGGATATTGAGGAAAAACTTTTTCAACAGTAACTTCGCGCACAAAATGCGCTAATACATGTGCCTGCAAATGGTTTACATCAATGATGGGAATTTGCAAGGCTTGAGCAAATCCTTTGGCAAAAGAGGTGCCAACCAAAAGCGACCCCAGCAAGCCAGGACCGCGCGTAAAAGCAACGGCGCTCAAAGCCTCTTTCGATATTTTTGCTACTCGAAGAGCTTCGTGCACCACCGGAATGATGTTTTGCTGATGAGCTCGCGAGGCAATTTCGGGAACAACACCACCGTAATTGGCATGCACTGCCTGTGAGGCAGTTACATTGGAGCATAATATGCCATCCTGAATAACTGCCGCTGAGGTATCGTCGCAAGAAGATTCTATGCCTAAAATAATAATTGGTTTCATGCAAAAAAAGTGGAACAAAAATTGTTTCGTTTCAAAATAGTATTTGTTATTATTATGACAATGACATATTCTTTCGTTGTAGATTTCCGAAAATAATAGCTATTTTTGCACAAAATAATGTCCAAAGGTATAAAAAAAACCACAAACATACTCGTAAATTTTGTTTCTATTATCGTTTTAATAGTTACAATTATTCCTATCATGCTGCAATTCAGCACGATACAAAACTTCGCATCCGACTTTGTAGCCAAAGAGATTTCCCGCAAAATTAATTCAAAAATAACCATAGGTGAATTACAATATAAATTTTTCAATACTGTAAGCATTACTAATGTTTATGTGCAAGACCAGCAAAATGACACCCTTTTGTTTGTTCGCAAAGCCTATATCGATTTGGATGTTCGGAAGCTTTTTAGTGGAAAGGTTTATGTAAATGCACTTGAGTTAAATAGCCTCTATGGCAATTTGGTGCAATTTAAAGATAATACAACTAATTTCGATTTCATACTTCGTGCATTTGAGAAAAAAGACAGCATACAAACAGTTTCTAACGTTGTGTATAAAATCAATCGGTTGAAAATAAAAAATTCAAGGATTCATTTTTTGGCAAAGCGTTTCGAGAATCAACCCATTCAACGCTCTGTTTTAAATACAAATAATCTGAATATTAATAATCTAAACTTAGATCTTTCGTTAAATATCTTCCAAGCAGACACCTTGAGCCTAAACCTAAGGAATTTAAGTTTTAGCGAAAAATCTGGTTTTGAACTCAAGAGTTTTTCAACAGAAATGTTTGGTTCCAAAAAAGCTTTGAAAATTCAATACATTGACTTGGAACTTCCAAATTCGGAGCTACATGTAACGGATGCTCAATTAAAATATGACAGCTTGTCCGACTTTAAGCACTTTGCACAAAAGATAAAGTTTAAACTTCCCATTCAGCAATCTACAATTCATTTATCTGATTTAAAAACTCTTGTACCTGAATTAAAGAATTTAAACGAAAATGTGGATCTTGGAGGAACCTTTACGGGTAGTATTTCAAATTTAAAGCTTAAAAACTTTGAAATCAAACACGGAAAGTCATTTTATTTCAATTCGGACTTTGAAATTAACGGACTTCCCAAGCTTGCGGATGCCTTTATATACACTAATATTAACGATTTATATGTCAACAAAGCAGAAATGCAAGATTTTATTTCTAAAATCACCTCTAAACCCTTCATTTTACCCATAGAGCTGAACAAACTCGGTTTGGTACATTACAAAGGAAATATCACGGGTTTTTTGAGTAATTTGGTTGCTTATGGAAGTTTGAAAACAAATATTGGTAATATCAGTACGGATATTCAACTTAATTTTGAAAATGAGCTAAAAGATTTGAAATACAGCGGTTCCGTACGAACAGCAAACTTGCAGCTTGACAAGCTTTTAGGCTCTGATAAATTGTCTAATTTAAGTATGAATATTAAGACACAAGGCGCCAAATTATTCAATAAATCATGGAAAGGTAAAGTGAATGGCACCATTCAAAATTTAGAATTTCAGCAGTATAACTATAAAAATATTCAATTAGATGGTTCCTATGATGGCAATGGTTTTGATGGTCTTGTACGGATTAAAGACGAACATATAGATGCCAACTTTAAAGGGGCAATAGACCTAACCAAAAAGTTACCTTTTTTTGATTTTGACCTAACCGTCAATCATATTGATGTGAATGCACTGCACTTTACGGATAATTATAAAAATTCGTCCTTATCGTTCAATTCCAAGACAAATCTGATAGGCAACACCTTAGATAATTTTAATGGATTTACATCCGTTGAAAATATTGCTTTTACCAACAAAGACAAAACAGTGAATGTGAATGAGATAAAAGTTGTGAGTCGCATCTTAGACGAACAAACTAACTTTCGCATTGAAGCCGATTTTTTGAAAGGAAATTTTTATGGTAAATTCAAATATAGTAACATACCAGGCATTGTTAATCGTATTTTAAAAAATTATTTGCCATCACTCTCGTCAAAGCTTTATGCAAAAACAGCTAACAGCAATTATATTAATTTCGACATGGATGTTTTTAACACGCAGGCTATTACTGATGTTTTAGAATTGCCTCTCCGCCTGAAAGAAAATGCTCACATACAAGGGAATATACAAAACTCCACCAATAAAATTGAAATAACCGGAACTATTCCGTATTTGAAAATTAATAAATTGGAATTTGAAAAAATTGATGTATCGCTCGATAATGTTCAAAACAAGCTTGTTTTAAATTCGAATGCATCCCTACTTCAACCCAAAGGGAGCTTTTCTATTTTTGTCAACTCCAATGCTCAGAACGATTCCATTTCCACTAAATTGGGTTGGAAAGCACAAGCAACAGCCATTACCAATGCTGGTGAAATTTTGTCATTGGCACATTTATGGAGCGAAAAAGGCAAAATTGCTTCACATCTCGATGTCCTTCCCTCACAAATCATTATTTCCGATTCCATTTGGGATATACGTCGTAGCTCTGTTGACTTGAATGCCGACAGTTCGATAGTGATTAACAATTTTAAGCTCGAAAACAAATTTCAATTTTTGCATGTAAATGGGCAAACCTCGCCACAACAAGGTAACGACATTCACTTTAAACTCAACGACATTAATTTAGGTTTTATCTTTCAACTTCTCAAATTAAAAAGCATCAGTATAGATGGTTTTGCATCGGGCGAAGCATCCTTGGTAACTAAAGGAAAACAACCCGTTTTCTTAGCTAAATTACATGTTCGCAAAGCCAAGTTGAACAAAAAAGATATTGGTGATGCGAATATTTCATCCAGTTGGGATCGGGAAAACAGTCAAATTTTATTAGCTGCCGACTTTGTAAAAAACAAAAAGGATACGGTTGGTTTTGCATCGGGTGTTTATGTACCTCGAAATGATTCTATAGATGTTACTTATGACTTGCACGGTTTAAATATAGATTTTTTGCAGCGATATTTCGATGGTGTTGTAGATGATGTAAATGGCTATGCTTATGGTAAGTTGCGCATGTTTGGTCCTACCAATAAGATATTATTCGCAGGTAAGGCTTTTATGGATAAAGCTATCATGCGTGTGAATGCGTTGCATACGAATTATTATTTTAGCGACACTATTCAGCTTACGCCAAAAAGTATAATTCTTAAAAACATCGCTTTTTACGATGCCGAACGTAATAAAGGTAATTTGGATGGGATTGCCACGCACAATGGTAATTTTGCCAATATGCATTATAACATTTTAGTAAAAGCGGTAAATATTTTGGGTTTAGATACTCAGCCTAAAGATAATGATTATTTCTTTGGCAAAGCCTACATGACGGGCACTGTAAGAATTACAGGTAATGACTCGGAAAGCAGTATTGTAGTGAATGCCGTTACGCGACCCAAGTCGCATGCAAATATACAAATGGGAGGCGCCTCTACGGCATCCGACAATAGCTTTATTAAATTTGTGAATCATCGCGAAATTTCTGCTGATAGTACCAAAAAAGTTGAAAAAGCGCGTTTCAATACCAAAGTAGATTTACAAATTGATGTAACTCCCGATGCTGATATGCAGCTCATTGTAGATCCCAAAGCGGGAGATGTGATTGCAGGTCGTGGTAATGGTAATTTACGTATTCAGTTCGACACATTTTCGGATATTAAACTTTACGGCACCTACACCATTGATAATGGCTATTATTTGTTCACACTACAAACCATCGTGCGTAAAGAATTTAAAATTGATAGTGGCAGTACAATTTCATGGACGGGCAATCCGTTTGGTGGCAAAATGAATATTCGTGGCATGTATCCACTCACAGCATCACTGAGTAACATTTTGGATCCAAATGAACTTTCAAATACTTCGCGACGAACAAGCATGCCTGTAAATTGCATTCTGAAACTGACGGACGATTTGATGGCGCCCACCATTAAGTTTGACATCGACTTGCCTACTGCCGACGAGAGTTTGAAGCAACAAGTAAAAAGTGTGATTAATACCGAAGAAATGATGAATAGGCAAATAGCATATTTGCTCGTAGTAAATAGTTTTTACAATCCGGCACAGGTAACCACAGCTAATCAATCAGCATTAAGTTCGTTTGTAACATCAACTTTGAGTGCACATCTTAACAATTTTATTCAGAAAACCATACAAAGCGATATGCTATCAGTGGGTTTCGATGTGCAACAAACCGATGTTACCGATACGCAATACAAAGCACAGGTAATGATACAGCCCGACCCCAAAATTATTTTGAATGGTAATGTTGGCTATCGCAACGATAACTATACCTTAAACCCTGAAGACCGCTACATGTGGGATGTTGACTTTGAGTATATGCTTACCGAATCGGGACGTTTAAGGTTCAAAGCTTACAGCCATACTATTGACCGTTCGCAGTTAAAAGAAGCCAAAACTACCCAAGGAATGGGTTTTGTATATAAAGAAGATTTCCAAAGTATTTCCGAAATGTGGTCGTACTACTGGAAGTTATTTTCAGAAAAAATTAAAATTAAAAACGAATTTAAATAATCGTATTGTATGCGAAAGCTATTAGTCAGTATGCTTTTTCTGTTTTTGTCTTTGGGGCTTTATGCATCCTTGTTGGATAGTATTTTTATGCGTATGCCCGATAAGCTAATTCCTACGCTTACCCGTCAACAGCGCTTTGAGCTGGCTGAATATTTTAAAGCGCAGCGGAAGGATAGTACTCAAAACAGATTTGGTAAAAGCTCTATATTAATTCAATACGATACAATTCAGAACCATCTGTTGGTGAAAACATCCGCCTCATCAACGACCGAAATACGTCAATTTCAGAAGCCTTCGGGCGAAACTTATCTTGGCGTTATTTGCACCGTTTCGATGCCCGTTACCAACTCCTCGTTATCATTTTATAATTCGGATTGGTCATTAAGTCCTATTTCAGTGAGTATTCCGCAGAGTAAAACCTTTGTAAGTTACGTGCAACTTCGTTTTCACGAAACAGAACATACGCTCATGGCAACCTACCAATCAATTTTAACCACCGAAGACGAGAAAATTATTGACCCCGACGAAGCCCACAAAAAATTTATAATTCCGCTTCCTTAGCAGCACATTGCTTTAAGCTACTCGACTCTTTTTCAATGGCTTGCACTACAAGACTGGCTATGGTCATGCCAAACATTGCGGGCATGTACGAAGTTGTGCCATTCACTTGAGCTTTCAAACTACACCACTCATGATTTACTAAATCAGGAATGCCCGGACCGTCATTGGTTTTGGGGCATAAGCACTTTTCAGTGCCACACGACTCGTTGAAACCCACATTTTGGAGGTGTTCGTCGCTATACACGCACATAAATTTTTTGCTAACACCACCCATTTTACGAATTTTTTTACGTAATGCAGCACCTAACGGACAGCCATCTACTTTCCAAAACTCGGTAACTTTAATACGTGTTGGATCCATTTTCAGTGCAGCTCCCATTGACGAAAAAAATACGGCATTTGTTTTTGTTGCTGTCTGTATCAAGTGTATCTTGTTAGCCAAACTATCAATGCTATCAATAATAAAATCGTAGGAATAGAGCTCAAAAGAATCCGAATTTTCAGCACAATAAATTTTTTGGATTGCCGAAATTTGTGCTTTGGGATTAATTTCTAACAAGCGTTCTTTGAGAACCTCCGTTTTTACTTTTCCAACAGTTTTGGTTGTAGCCATCAGTTGGCGATTGATGTTGGTAATGCAAACCCTATCCGAATCTACAATGGTAAGCTGCCTAATGCCCGAGCGAATAAGGCTTTCGGCGCACCAACTACCTACGCCTCCGATACCAAAAATTAATACACGCTTTTGAGCAGCAAGTTCAATAAAATTAGATCCCAACAGCAATGCTGTTCGCTGGAAGATTCCTTTTTCAGTTCCCATACAGTTTAAAATATTCTATTAAAATTAGGCAAGTTCAGTACTTTTCATCAAGAAACGTGCAATTCTTCGGGTATGTTGAGCAAGCATGATAGTACGATTTATTGTATGTTCCGTAACGATTTTTTCATTCGTACCACGAATAGTAAGAAGTTCCAAATCAGTATTATAAGAAACTTTAAATTCGTTAGCTAATTCCTCGATGGCAGCATTCAAATAGCGCGTATTTTCTACACATACCGAAATACTCACTGCTGAGCTTTGGATGAGTGCAATTTTCAGGCGATTTTTATGCAATATGGAAAAGGCATTCGAAAGACTTTCTTCTAAAACAAATGAAAAATCGCGCGGACGAACCGTGATTAACACCAAATTTTTACGAAGAATTAAAATGGGCACATCAATAGGCTTTGCCGTGATGGCTTTTATGACGGAGCCAGGCAATGAAGGAGTTGAAAATGGACGCACATAGAGTGGTATACTCTTGTTTTCTAAAGGTTTAATAGTTTTTGGATGAATAATTTGAGCACCGCTATAAGCCAATTCTACGGCATCTAAATAAGTAAGTTCTGGTATGTGTACCGTGTTTTGAAACAAGCGTGGGTCAGCATTGAGCACTCCAGGCACGTCTTTCCAAATAGTAACACTTTCGGCATTTAATAAATTTCCTACCAA
>MNZK01000074.1 GCA_001873635.1 Porphyromonadaceae bacterium CG2_30_38_12
ATTGCTGTGGCTTAGCAGTTATAGTGCAACAGCATCTGAAAGTCTTAAATTCTCGTCATCTATTGGTGGATCTGCCTCTTATGGTACTACAACAGCAGTAGCAAATACTTGGTATATGGTTTCGGTTACTTATGCATCAAAATCTGTTAATATTTATGTGAATGGAGTATTAGATCAAACAACCACTAAAACGGCAGAAACAACTCAAGGTGGTTTTGTCATTGGAGCAAATAAAGGGAAGAACGGTAGTTATTGGACAGGTGCTATTGATGAGTTAGCTGTTTATGATAGCGCATTAACGGCTGCTGAATTATTAGCCCTTTACAATTCGGCAAATGTATCCACTAGTATTAAAAATGTGAATAAGCTCAATGCACAGGTATTTGTAAACGCAGCCAACAGGATTACAATTGTAGCTCCCGAAAAAAGCAAGTATGCCATTTACAATGCCGTAGGACAAATTGTTGAATTTGGCACAGTTACTAATCACGAATCACTAACCACTAATCACCTAAAAGGTGTTTACGTAGTACGCGTATCAGAAAATGGCAAAGCCTTAACAACAAGTGTAATCATAAAATAATATATCAAAAAAACATATTTAAAAAACAAAACGCACTCTCAATTCCCTCTTTAGGGGGGTCGGGGAGCTTATATCGCACCCCGTATCGAAATCATTTCACTCGATAACGACATTTCTCTAAAATTGCAATCAGCAACACCCCTGAGGGACCAGGCGAAGGTGCTTTTGCTCCGGAGTTTTTACAAACCGATCCGTTCAAAAACCAATTGGGTTAAGCGGGTGGTAGGCTGCAAGCCGACCTCACGTGTAAATCAAGGTTTTGGTAATTGGGGGTGCGACTTTAAGTCGCGCCCCCATTTTCTTTAAATCATTTAAGGGATTCTCCCCTTTTTTACGTCAATATTTTTGAATCTAAAAACAATTCTTTTTTTATTACAAATATTTAATAACATGAAACAATTCTTACCTCTATTTCTCCTGTTTTTTTGTTCTCTCCCTGTTTTTTCCGAAACACTCATACTGTCCGATGGTTTCGAGTCGGGTAAAGGCTCGTGGTTATTTTCAGGTTCAGGTGGTAACTCCTATTCCGTTGTTACTACTGGTGGTCATAATGCGCCCAATTGCATTCGTAATAAGTACATTAATTCGCCCAATTACATTATTTCACCTGCTATTACTTTTGGTACAGGCAAAGCCTACAAAGTTCGTTTTTGGGCAAAAGTGGGCACCGCTTCCAATACTACGCGAAAAATTGAGGTATATTACAATAGCACAGCAACATCGGACGGCAATGACGTGTATGTAGGTACAACACCAACTATCTCAGGTACTTATGTGCAATACACACTCGATAATATTGTGAATCCACCAGCTGGCACAAAATACATTATTCTGAAAGTAATTGATACGGGTAGTTCACAAACCTACAACTTTTGCTATATCGACGATTTTGAATTTCTTGAGACAGGCAATTTTCTGCCAACGGTTTCCATTACAAGCCCTACCGATGGCTACACACATACCGCCGGTACATCACTTTCCGTGAGTGTTTCGGCATCCGATGCCGATGGTACAGTGAGCAAGGTAAATTTGTATTATCGGGGCGAATTGTTGGATAGTTTAAAAAGTACACCTTATAATTTTACAATCCCCAACTTACCCATAGGTACCAGCACACTTTTTGCCCGTGCTTACGACAATGCAGGCGATTCGACAACTACTGCTACCATTACCGTTATGGGCGAAAATGTTGCCCCCACTTGTACGCTTACCGCCCCTTCGGGCAATATTGCTATCAATCAAGGCGATGTGGTTACGCTTTCGGCTACAGCTACCGACTCCGATGGTTCGGTAGCAGAAGTTTCGTTTTACGTCAATGGTTCCAAAGTAGCAACCAAGGAATCGGCTCCTTACACGTTCGATTGGAGCAACCCTAATCCGGGCTCGTTCTTAGTTAAAGCTGTTGCTACTGATAATACGGGATTATCTACTACTTCAGGGTCGGTTACCATAACTTCCAATGCCACTACAAACGGCTATCTGATTACCGAAAGTTTCGAAGATAATGCTTCGGATTGGATATTTTCCAATACTGCCGGAGGAAACGAATGGAAAATTTATGCTGGCGAAGGCATAAATGGAACCTCAGCCATGCGCCGCAAAGGAACTATTGATAAAAACTTTATACGGTATTATAAACCACTCTATTTTACAGCAGGAGACTATTCAGTGTCATTTTCGGCAAAAGCAAGTAATGCTGCCTCTTATTTTAATATGGAGGCTGGTTTGATTTCAGGAGTGGATACCACTTGGAGTAATCTTAGTACACTATTGGGTACCTCTTGGACTACACAAACATTGACACTTAATTGTCCTACATCTGGAAATTACACTTTTATATTTCGGAATAGACCTACTCCAGTTCAGCATTGGGTATTTGCATGGGTAGATGATATCTCCGTTTCGGGCGCTGGTGGAGACCCCAATTCCCTGCCTATTGTGAAATTTTTAACACCCACTAATTCAGCCGAATTGGCATTAAACACAGCGACTGATTTAACGGCTACCGCCTACGACATGGATGGTACAATTGCAAAAGTGGAGTATTTTATCGAAAGTGATAAAATTGGCGAATCTACAACAGCTCCTTATACCGTAAGTTGGACGCCGACTTTTTCGGGCGTTTTCTCGCTCAATGCAAAAGCAACTGATGATGGAGGAAAAACTGTTACCAAAGCAATTTCGGTATTAGTAAATTATCCTGACCGCAAAGTGTATGATTTTGTGGCATCGTCTTATTTGGGTGGCGAAGCAGGTTCAGGTAAAGTGTGGGGAACAAAAGTGCTTTCGGATGGCGTTATTGTATTGGCCTGCGACTGGGGCACGGTGATTCCCGATGGCGCTGTGTTGCACTTGCTGAATGGAGCTACCATCAACTCGCGCGGTGCTATTGTCCGTATTTCGGCCGATGGCAAAACCATACTTTCGGTTACCAAAATAGGAAACTACGCGGTAGATTTGTCTATCGACAATAGCGATAATATTTATGTAGCAGCCGGAACAAGCGGTTTAGTGAAACTCAACCGATTGGCTGATAAATTATTACTCTCGAAAACCTTTGCCAAAACCGTGTATCGCCTCGATGCCGGAAAAACGGGTTATATGGTGGCACTCACCTTGCCCGGAGTGGACTTTGCTGGCAAAAAATGGGCAAATGTATCGGTTGTAGTTATGAATCCCGCAGGAGATGTGATGACAACCTTTGGTGGCGCATCGCAATACAGCAACGATGTGTGTATCGACGAAGCCTCGCAATCGGCCGTAGTGGTGGGTTGGAAAAATGTCTATACATGGGAAGGTTCTGCCACTTTACCCGTAGATATACCTGGTTTTAAAGTATTTTCGTTCACTGGCACACAAAAATTTAATGGCTATAACTGGAGCAGCAATTCAAGCTCGCCGGACTGGATTAATGCTTCGGAGAACAACATGGCCGACACACGCATTGCCCGCGTAAGCATGGGCGACGATGGTTTGATGTATTTCATGGCCGAAGTGTCGGGTGGAAATCACCCGCTGCGTTACAGCCCGTACGATATTCAAACCAAAGTGCGTTTTGTGGGTGGCGACAATTACCACACGTTGAGTAATGTGGGTACCGAATTTCACACTTACGTTGCCCGCATGAACATTGCCACAGGCGCCTGGATTGAAGGTCAGAGTTTTACAGCACGCAATTCAGATGGAACAGGTAACACGATAGATCCTGAACACGGCAACGTGACTGCTGATGAAGATGGTCGCGTTTATTTTACTGGTAGATCTTATTCCGGTTCTCCTCTTACGCAAGACAGACTGCCTCAACTAAGCTATAATGGGGGTGCATTTATTTATATCATGAATCCAACATTGCAAACCCGTGAGTTGATGGATAGAGTAGTGGTTAATAATTATGGCAGGGATGTGAGTGTGCGTAAATTTGCCAACCATGATAAAACAATTGTTTATGGAGGTGATGTGAAATATGATGCAGGGAAACCTCAACAAGCTACACTCTATTTGCAAAACCCTGTTCAAAATACTTTTTTTGGAATAGAAAATCAATCAGCTGGATTTTATGCTGTAATTGGTGGTACAACACCTGAAAAATACACTTTGACGGTGGATGGTGTGAATTTGGGATCTTTTGCCGAAGGTACAAAAGTGAATATCAATGCTCCCGCCACTAAACTTGGTCAACCGTTTGTTAAATGGAGCTTGGGTGAAGATTATATTGCAGATTCCACAGGTTTAAATACTGTAATTTCTGTGCCGGGGGTAAATATGGTTGTAACTTCAGTTTACGATACATCGACAATTGTAAATGATCAATTCGATATTAAATATCAGATTTATCCAAACCCAGCCAGAGATTTTATTCAGGTTTCAACCGGTGTAGCTACTGAATTAGGAATCCAAATTACTGATTTAACTGGAAAAACTGTATTGTTGGATAAAATTTCAGGATCAAAAGAAATAAATATCAGTACCTTGACTATAGGTGTTTATATTATATCGGTTGGTAAATCGAAACAAAAACTTGTTGTGAACTAATGTAAAGTTAGCTTTGAATTGCCGGCTGCTTTAGCTGCCGGATATGTTTGATATATTGTATGGGCTTTAGCCAAATACTTATGATCATTTGGCTAAAGCCTAATTTCATACTCTATTACATCCACCCCATAAATGGGGCGGCAATTGAACAGATGCGTCATAAAAAACTTAACATAACACTAGTAATGAATTCATTTACTTTAGAAAGGTTGAGCTCACTTAATTGAGAACTCAGCCTTTCTGATTTCTATCATATTTAACGAAAATGAAAAATAACTTTGCCCTATTACTTATAATTTTCATTGGATTTTTGCCAAATCAACTCTATTCTGCCGATTTTTATGTTACTAAAAACGACAATACATTAGCCAATGGACAAATCTTTGAAAATTGGGAAGAGCCACAGCAGTATATCAAAACTTATTATGTGGATCAAAAAAATCCCAAAGCATCAGATACGAATAATGGCGCCGAAAAGAGTCCATTTAAAACCATTGCGAGAGCAGCAGAAGTTTTGCAAGCCGGTGAACGTGTGGTGATTAAAAAAGGCATTTATCGCGAAAGTGTTCATCCTGCTCAGGGTGGTGCTTCACCGGAAAAAATGATTAGCTACGAAGCGGCTCGGGGCGAGGAAGTAATTATCTGTGGTTCGATAGAAGTGCCGAACAACTATTTCAAAAAAAGTGAAGGCTGGCTTTTTTCAAAAGAAAAAGAAAAATCGGCAACCCTGAATTGCTGGCAAATCGACCTGAACCCTAAATGGTTCGTGGGTTACAATCCTTTTGGAATGACTAACCTGATGAGCGATACCGAATGGCTCGATTATAAAAAAGCGAAAATGGAAGCACACTTTCAGCGCCGTGGATTGCTGTTTTCCAACGGGCAAAAATGCATTCAGGTTGCCAAACCTTTACAGATGGATTCTGCTTCCGACTTTAGCTTTTGGCCGGAACACAACGGATTGCGGTTGCATCTGAAATTACCCAAAGGAAAAACCCCTGCCGATTACCATTTTGAAGCCACCAACAAAGAACAGGTTTTTGCACCCAAAACATATGGTTTAGGCTATATTCGCCTTAAAGGTATTACTTTCCGTCATGCAGGAAATGGTTTTCCTGTCCCTCAACGTGGCATGGTGTCAACCACACGTGGTCATCATTGGATAGTGGAGGATTGTAAAATTGAATGGGCTAATAGTGTGGGTATGGATATGGGTAACGAAATGTGGAGCACTATATCGCAGCCTCTGATAGCACACCATATTATACGTCGTAATATTTTTCGCAACTGTGGTATTTCGGGTTTGCAATGCTACATTGCCAAATCGGTTTTGCTCGAAGATAATTTGTTCGAAAAAATTGGCTTTCACAATGCCGAACATGCTTTCGAATCGGGTGGCGTAAAATTTCATCAGGCCGAAAACAGTCTGATTCAGCGCAATATATTTACAAAAATCACCCATGCACCGGGCTTGTGGCTCGATTACAACAGCAATACCAATTGCCGCATTACTAACAATATGTTTACTGATATTAGTACAGCTCGTGGCGGAATTTACATCGAAGTAAGCAAACGCAATTGCCGTGTGGATCACAATGTGTTTTATAATATTCGTTCGCAATACTGGCTGAGTGGCGAGTATGGCGCTGGTGGATCAGCGTTTTATACCGATGGCTCAGATAGCATCAATTTCGACCACAATGTAATGGTAAATATCGAAAGTACGGGTTATGGCTCGTACCTCAATGCCGAACGGATTGTAGATATGCGAGGAGGAATTACCTCGTTTCACAATTTGTCAAACAATATCTTTGTAGATTGCCGCAAGCATTGCATTGAATTTCCAAATACGCGAAATTTTTCAGATAACAATCAGTTTATCAACCCAAAACCAGCTTATATAAAACTGAATAATTCGGCACCGGCATTATTACTCGATAAAGAGGCTGTATTTGTACTTTTTGGGTGGGAAAAAAATAGCCGCATTGGTAAAGCTACACACAGTTTTGATAGTGCCAAAAATATATTGAACTTAATTTTCGAAGCCAATCAGATTGTGCCATTTGGATTTGAAAAAACCGAAAACAAGCTGATATTCGAAGATCCACGAAAAAAATAGTTACGGATTGAGATTGTCTCAAAAACTAAAAAGAACGCTTTCGATACAGTTCCAATAATAAAATTTATTACAATTTGCAAAATTCAAAAATCGTTGTATATTTGTATGTTTAAATTTAATACATGACTCAAATATACAAACTGAAACTTAAGTCGGAAATAATCGTTATTTTTTCACTTTTGTTTGTGTCCTGCAATGATTTTCTTTCATCCATCCGAAACGAAAATACGCAGGAAATTTCTTCATTACTTTATAATTTAAACGACTTAGATGTTTGTATAAATGGTGCTTATGGTGCATTTTCAGCGAATAATTTCTTTGGAAACCTTCAACTTAGCGAATTATTGGGAGCCGATTATGTAACAAACACTACCAATACGACCATTTTACCTGATTTTAGCAGCATTACCCGCGAAAATTATTTTTTCAGTTACAACACCAGTGCAATGGATTATCAGGCAGGTATATTGTTGCAATGGGCTTCGTTTGTATCCAACAATTCAAATGTAGTTATTAAATCCATTGTGAATAAATTACCCGAAATTAGCACAAAAAACGATTCGCTTAATGCCGACAGACTCTTGGGTGAGGCCTACCTTATGCGTGCCAGTGTCGAATTTTACAATAACTTTTTTATCGGAAGGCAATATCACGCTACGACACTCGACTCGCTATCGACGCTTTATCGACGCAAACCAATTTTAGGTTTCGAAGATATGGCTGAACCCCGCAAAACTGTTAAGCAGGTATATCAATTTTTAATCGATGATTTGCGAAAAGCGCAAAATTTGCTCCCTGAAAAATTTGATAAATCAATTCACCCAACGGCATATCAGTTTCGATGCAAAAAAGATGTGGCTACTGCCTTGCTGGCAAAAGTATACTTCCAGAAAAACGAGTTTGATTCAGCACTTATCGAAATAAATAAACTACTCGGAAATCAGGTAAGTGCTTCGTCGAAATTTCCATTAGCTCAGGGAGCTTCTTACGCATCAATTTTTCAAACTACCGACAAAATAAATTATCAGGCCAATAATAATAGCGAAGTCATTATGGCTTTTCACGGTAATAGTGCTTTTTTGCCTACAATAGCAAGTAGATGGCCCGGTTTTCAGTGGACTGCCTTTCGAAACCTGCAAAATGGCGATGTTACGCAGGCTAAATTCCGAATTGTTTTTGATAAATCGTTTGAAAATAATTGGCTAAATGGTGATACTGCCATCGATGTTCGATACAAACAATTGGTTTACAGAACCGCAAATCAAGGCAAAGAGGCTCCCGCCGGTCAGTGGTCGACACTTAAAATGGCTTACCCAACTTCAAATTCGCCATGGATGCGGGCATCGGAATTTCACCTGATGCGTGCCGAAATTTATTTACACAAAAATAACCTGAACGATGCACGCACAGAATTAAATCTGATAAGAACAAGAGCAGGCTTATCCGAAATTGCGTTCGACATTACAAAACCGACACTATTGAAAGAAATTATTGACGAACGGGTTCGCGAGTTATGTTTCGAAAATGTGAGGCGCTGGGACAATTTGCGCCTGGCATCGTTAAGCGATTCGGAGTATAGCGCCTATCTACCCGAACCCTATAAGTCGGGATTAATACCACTTGGCAACCGTAAAATTTCAATTTCGGAGGAGTTATTGCACTGGAATTCGAGTCGCCTATATTGTCTTATTCCAAATAACGAATATCTTTTTAATCCGGCACTGAATAAATAATTTCAAATTACAATTGAAAACGATTAAGAATTCATATTTTTTTCTTTCAAAACGAGTTTTAATCGTTTTGTGGTGCTTATTAGCCGTACTTACACTACAGGCTAAGGACATTGTTCTTTCGCTGCAATTCAACAATACGCCTTTGAAATCTATTTTAAATACCATCGAAAGCAAAACAAAATTGGTTTTTATTTATAATAACGAATCGGTAGATAACACCAAATTATATTCGATTAATAGCGAAAATAGAACAATCGAAAAAGTGCTTAATGAACTCTTTAAAGCGAGTGAGGTTGATTTCAGAATAGTGGACTATTATATTTTTTTGAGTCAAAAACAAAATAGTATAATTGTTGAAAATAAGGCATTTAGCATAGTGGTGGAAGGGCGTGTTGTTGACGAAAATAAACAATCTTTGGCTGGTGTGTCTGTCCTTAATTCGAACAATTTGCTTAAAACGGTAACCGACAACAATGGTAATTTCAAATTTATAGCTACGAACGCCGATTCTGTTATCAGTTTTTACATAATGGGATTTGTAACTCAAAAAGTTCGAATAAAAAGTTCGAATTTTGAAGTAATGCTTCGAAGCAATAATATATTGCTCAACGACTTATTGGTGGTGGGTTATGGATCCCTTAAAACAAAAGAAATTACTGGCTCGGTGGCTTCGTTAAAAAGCGATCAATTTAATAAAAGTATCGGTGGCGATATTACTACTAATTTTCAGGGAAATGTTTCGGGTGTTTTTGCAACAAATGACCGTTTGAGAGTGCGTGGTGTTTCATCCATCAATGCAACTTCAGATCCTTTTGTGGTAGTAGATGGTGTTCCGCAAAATATTCTTTTAAAGGATTTAAACCCCGACGATATTGAATCCATAGAAATATTAAAAGATGCAGCTTCGGCAGCTATTTACGGGTCGCGGGCTGCTAATGGTGTAATATTAGTAACTACAAAAACAGGAAAACTGAATACGGTTTTCAAAGCAACTGCAAATTTTAAAAGCGGATTAAACTTTTTAATTGACCAGCCCGACTTTTTAACAGGAAAAGCACTGCTGCAAGTGTTAGATGATGCCTATTACAACAAATATCCGGAACGAAAACTCTTACCTGAAACAGACCCAATACGCTACTTTCCACTTTCGTCGGATTATACAGATTATCAGGGGTTTAATCGAAATTGGATAAATAGTTTTTTGGAAAAACACCCGACCGGCGAAAACTGGAACAGTGCTTTAACGCAACCCATGACCTACAACGACTTACGCCTTTCGTTTAGCAGTGGTCAATCGCAAAGCAAATATTTAGTGAGTTTTTCGTATCGAACGAACAATGATTATATCAAGGGGAAATCATCTGATAGGCTAACGCTATTATTGAAAAACGAATACAATCTAACTACCTGGCTCTCATCTGGGATAATATCAAATAGTATCCTGAATTTAGCATACAACAATACCTATCCATCTACAACACAGGCTTTGTCACGATCTTCGCTATTGCCGGTTTACGCCCCTGATAACTCGGCAGAACTTTTTGATGCTCGCAATATAAACGGCAAAAAGGGCAGCAACCCCTTGTACCAAATGAACGAAACATGGGACGACAATGTTGAAGTTAACGAAGTAATAACCTCATTTTTCGAACTTAAATTCAACAAAAACATCAATTGCAGAACCGATTGGAGCGTAAATTTTGGTACACGGCGGTACAGATACTTTCAATCGAAAGATTTTTACCGCTTAGACGAAGCAATCGACCCAACCAAAAGCGGCTTAATTCTCTACGCCCGAACACTCAACTATGGCATCAATGGTAATAATGTATTGACTTATAAATCTGACTTTTCGGAAAGCCACAATTTTAAGCTACTGCTCGGCAATAATATTCAATCGTACAACAGCGATTTCAATGTGGCTCGTTTCGAGGGTTTTCCTACCGATTATTTTCAATTAACTAACGCCAACACCGAAAAAGTTTTAACTAAACAATCGGCCGGAATGGATGGATACCGTTTTGCCTCATTTTTCACACGGGCTCAATATTCGTTTTTAGATAAATATTTTGCTGAAATTAATGCACGTGCTGATGCCACTTCACGATTTAATCCTAACAATCGCTGGGGATATTTTCCGGGCATTGGTTTAAGTTGGCTAATGAGCCAAGAATCATTTATAAAAAATTTGAAACAAATCGATTATCTGAAATTAAGAACGAGTTATGGGCTAGTGGGTAATGCCGAAATGGGTAATTTCCCTGCTCAATCCCGAGCAGTAAACTGGGGCGAATATGCAGGTAGTCCGGGTTTTGTATTCGATCGTATTGATAACCCCGATGTGTCGTGGGAAAAACAAATGCAATTCAATATCGGTTTAAACTTTTCAACTTTCAACAACAGAATAGTGCTTGATATGGATTGGTTTTACAAAAAAAGTAACGATCTGCTTATCAATTATAATATTGGAGTTTTACAAGGTTATTTTAGCACTGATGTAACCTTAAATACCGGAATAATGAGCAATAAAGGAATGGATTTAAATATCAAAACAAAAAACTTAACAGGAATATTTCATTGGGAAACTGATTTCAATATTTCCAATTTTAAAACCAATGTATTGAAACTTTCGACACAGCAAAATTACATAGAAAGGGGCGTTAACCGTGTATACGAAAATCAACCGCTGACATTGTATTTTCTTCCACTTTGGGCTGGTGTTGATCCCGCAACGGGCCATGAGTTAATTTATGAAGTAGTAGGACCCGAGAATAATCGAACAAAAACAGGGAATGTATTAGATGCTGAATACATGGATTTAGTTTCCTTCAACAATCAGCGGGTATTGATTACTGATAAATCGCCCTATCCTGATTTTTACGGTGGTATAAATAATACCTTAAGTTACAAAAACTGGGAACTGTCGGTGCTTTTTTCGTTTCAGACAGGCAATTGGCTTTATCATACAGGTTTACGACAATCGAGCTATGTAAATACTTATTATGTGCAAAATAAATTCACCACATTATCAAACTATTGGACCCCCGAAAACAGAAACAGCTCAGTGCCATTGCTCTATAACTCGCAAATGGCCATACGTGAAAATTCGCGCTACCTTGTGGATGGTTCATATCTACGTTTACGAAACCTAATGCTAAGCTACGCTTTACCCCAAAATTGGGCAGCACAAATTTATGCCAAAGCAATCAAGATGCAGTTTCAGGCACAAAACTTACTGACTATTTCAAAGTTCAAAAATGGTAATCCTGAAGTCTCGAATGGAGCAGCGGGTGCCGATGCCAACATATCTCCCGGAAATGTGGGTGTAAATTATGGATTGATGACTCTTAATTTTGGCTTCAATATAGAATTTTGATTATTTTTGTACGTAAATGAAACCTATATAAACGAATTGGTAGCTGATGAACAAAGAAAAATAGCTATTTTTGTGGTCGTTTTAGAAAAGAGGAAATATAGTACGCATGAAAGTTAAACACCAGATTTTGTGGAAAAAAGTATATGAGAACGATGACCTTCAGGCGTTTGATGCTTTGCACGCACAATTCTATTCAGCTCTGTGCAATTTTACATTTTCCTATCTTAAGGATAGGGAATCGTGCGAAGAAGTTGTTTCGGATGTTTTTGTGGCTATTTGGCAAAAAAGGAAAGAGCTTGTCGATATTCGTAATATCCAGTCATACCTTTACACCTGCTCCAAAAATCAATCCATCGATTTAATTCGCAAAAATGCAACTCGTATACAACCTAACACCAATTTGTACGAGATTGAAATACCGGAAGTTTATGACAACCTTCTTTCACCAATCGAAATGAAAGAATTCAGAGCGAATGTTCAAAAAGCCATCGATCAGCTTCCACCTCAATGTCAGCTGATTTTTAAAATGCTTATGAACGACCAGTTAGCGTATAAAGAAATTGCTGAAATTCTGAATCTTTCGCGCAAAACTGTGGAGGCTCAAATTGCTATTGCTTATAAAAAAATCACTGTTTTGCTCAAAAAAATGTATATTCAAAGTGTTTTGATACTTATATTTCAACTGTTTTTAAGGTAAAAGCCAAAACTTAACGTCTAAGAAAATAGGTTATAAAAAGGATTATTTTTAGTTTACAAAAAAAATGAATAAAGAAGAAAAAAAACAGCAGGATTATCTTCAGAAAATGAAGTTCAAAGAGCCGATTGCTCTAACGAATGAAGATATTAAAGCCTCTTTTGCAAAGATAAAAGAGCGCATCGACTTGCCGACCGATGTGGTTTTGCCAAAGGTGAAAAAAATGAATTTGTGTACTACTGTTTCTTTTCGTATTGCTGCCTCCATTGCAATTGTTCTCACGTTGATTATTGCTGGCTACAACTACATCGATAGTAACAAACAAATTCTTGTTGCCAATAATAACGAAATGGTTCAGAGCATAGTGCTACCTGATGGCTCGTTAATTGCATTGCGCTCAAATTCGACCCTGACTTACCGCAATAATTTTGAAAAAAACAGGACAATTGAGTTAAGTGGTGAAGCGCTTTTTGAAGTTGTAAAGGACCAGAAACATCCATTTACAGTGGAAACAAAAAATGGAAATGTAACTGTACTTGGTACTGTTTTTACTGTGAGAGCTTACGAGCACGAAGCATATACCAAAACACTATTGAAGGAAGGCAGCGTTAAATTTGAAGATAGTGAAAAATTAGCTTCGGTATTTCTAACTCCGGGCGAAGAAGCGCGATTGGCACAAGGAGAAAAGCAAATTAAGGTTCGAAAAGTTACTAATATCGAACGTGAATTAGCTTGGAAAACGCACAATTTCAGTTTCGACAACGAATCACTCGAAACAATTCTGTCTGTTATTTCGGATGCATTTAATAAAAAACTGGAGCTCAAAAATAGTGCTATTGCAACAAAAAAATACAGTCTGAAATTCAATCGTGATGAGACTTTACCACAAATGCTCGAAGTATTGTCGGAGGTAGCGAAGTTTAATTACAAAATAGAAAAATCAGTCATTGTTGTTGAATAGAAAATAGGCATACAAAAAAAAGATTTTCCCCAAAAAACTGCAAGCAATTGCAGTTTTTTTTTGTTTCTAAATTCATTTTTTGTGCCTTTGTCATTAAGGAATTCTATGTTTTCGTGCGTCATAGTGGAAGTTGATAAATTTAAATTTAATTTCCATGAAGCGATTCTTTCTTTTTTCGTGTTTTTGCCTCATA
The DNA here is from genome assembly GCA_001873635.1 of Porphyromonadaceae bacterium CG2_30_38_12. Taxonomy (GTDB): domain Bacteria; phylum Bacteroidota; class Bacteroidia; order Bacteroidales; family Paludibacteraceae; genus Paludibacter. The sequence continues at coordinate 13,692 of MNZK01000074.1, forward strand.
GCTAATTTTTTAGCATTTTCGTCAAATCCCAATGTCTCGTATGTAACTCGTCCGCTTGAAGTAGTTAGCCTCGTTGCCGACAAGCTTATACGCGACACGCCGTTTAAATTCCGTCTCGAAGTTTCAAAACCTGTTACTGATTTCAGTGCGCTCGAATGCATCGACTTTGGACGTACTTTATCGATCGCCAAACCGGCTACTGCTTACGCATTTACACAACTTTACTCGGAATCAGATCAGGAATTTGTGTTAGAAATTGAACACAACGATGCTTGTACCATTTGGTTGAATAACAATCTGATTTACAGCAAATCCGGCGAAAAACCAATTCAACTGCATGTAGAGGAACGCGATGTTATTTTACCTCAAAAAATTACTCTTCATCTCCAAAAAGGAACAAACAATCTGGTTGTAAAATCGAGCACCGCAGGCCGCGAATGGAAATTCTATATGCAAACACCCGGCACTGGTTGGAAAATAAGCAGCGATGTGGTTCAGAAACCTGCTTTAGGTCTTTCGCATTTAAAGTATGTAGATTCAAAAATTGCCCAACTTAGTAATTGGTTGGTGATTGGACCGTTTGCCGAAAACAGTAACGAAACTGAAATTCTGAAAAGTATCGGAACCGACATTTCATTCGGAAAAATGTATGAAGGCGCTGAAAACAAGCCTGTTACCTGGACTATTCCCAAAGTGGAAGTGTTGGGCAATGTGATTAACCCAACACCCTGGGGCACTACTTATCAATGGAATTACCACAATGGAGGCATGGCGTGGGCTATGCAGGTATTAGCCGAACAAACCGGCAACCCGAAATTCAATCAGTGGGCAAATGACTTTTGCGATTTTAATATCAATAGCATTCCTTTTGTTGATTATCAGGTGAATACACTGAATAAATTCAAGTCGATAAATAATCAGATGCTGAAAACGCCTTTGCTCGATTTCACATTGGCGCCATCTTTGCCCATTATTTACCGTTTGCAAAAAGAAAACAACTTTGAAAACAGAGCTGATTACGAGGCGTTTATTGCCGGCATGTTGAAATATGCCAAAGAAGAACAAATTCGCGATGCCAAAACCAATGTGTACACCCGTACTACACCCGAAAAGTACACCACCTGGGTGGACGATATGTTTATGGGAATACCATTTTTGGTGCAAGCTGCAAATTATGTAACGGATAAAAAGGAAAAAGAATGGTTTCTCAACGATGCTGCCAAACAGGTGTTGGCTTTTCGCAATTACGTATGGGACAAGGATGCAAACCTCTATATGCACGCCAATTATTCCGAACGCCCGAATGTGAAATTACCTTACTGGTCGCGCGCCAATGGTTGGGGAATATGGGCTACTACCGAGGTCATGAAATCATTGCCCAAATCGAGTCCGTACTACAAACCAATTTTAAAACATTTTCAGACACACGTAAAATCGTTGGTAAAACTGCAGGCTCAAAGCGGATTTTGGCACAATGTGCTCAATCGACCCGACTCAAAAGATGAAGTTTCGGGAACAGCGATTTTTACCATGGCCATTGCCCGAGGAGTTGTAAATGGTTGGCTCGATAGTAAAACCTACGAACCCATTGCTACAAAAGCATGGGAAGCGCTCAAAACTCAAATTGAACCCGACGGCACAGTACACAATATTTGTATGGGCACCATGTGTTCGGAGGATGTGGATTATTACATGAATCGCCCGTTTTTCGATGATGACACTCATGGCACCTTTTCGGTCATTTTTGCAGGTATTGAAATGCAGCAATTAGTGGATAAAACGCAACTTGAGCGTGCCGACAAAGCTAAAATGCCTCAAATTATCGACAAAACTCTGAAATTTGCAACAGAGCAATCACAACGTTTAGCCGAATCGCTTCGCAATGAACCGGAAAAACTACCACGCACTATCGACAAAAATGGAAAGCTGCTCACCAGCGATGCCAAATGGTGGACAAGTGGCTTTTTCCCCGGAACGCTTTGGTATTTGTATGAATTCAGCAAAAACCCGATTGTAAAACAATATGCCGAAAATTACTCCGAACGCGTGAAAGTCGAGCAATTTACCACCGACAATCACGATGTAGGTTTTATGATTCAGTGCAGTTATGGCAATGCCTACCGCCTCGACCCAAAACCTGAATATAAAACCATTATTGTAAATGCAGCCAAATCGCTTTCAACTCGTTTCAATCATAAAATTGGACAAATCCGCTCGTGGGATTGGGGAAAGTGGCAGTTTCCGGTGATTATCGACAATATGATGAATCTGGAATTACTGTTTAATGCCACACGGTTTACGGGAGATAGTTCGTATTATAAAATTGCTGTTAAACATGCCGAAGGTACCTTGAAAAATCAATTCAGACCTGATGCAAGTTGTTTCCACGTTGTATCGTACGACACCATTAGTGGAAAACCTGAATACAAAGAAACGCGTCAGGGTTATAGCGATGCTTCAGCATGGGCACGTGGACAAGCATGGGCGCTGTACGGATATACCGTTGTTTATCGCGAAACAAAAGACCCCAAATTTCTGAACCATGCCATACGAATTGCCGATTACTTATTAAACCATCCGCGTATGCCCAAGGATTTGGTTCCGTATTGGGATTTTGATGCACCCGATATTCCCTATTCCAAACGCGATGCTTCCACAACTTCTGTAATGTGTTCGGCATTAATTGAATTAAGCGAATATGCATCAGCCGAAAACTCAAAACGTTATATCAATGCTGCCAAACGCCAATTGATAAGTCTGAGTTCGCCCGATTATTTAGCTGCAAAAGGCGAAAACGGCAATTTTATTCTGAAACACAGTGTGGGTGATTTGCCTCGAAATAGCGAAGTAGATGTACCACTTACGTATGCCGATTATTATTTTGTAGAGGCAATGTTGCGGTATATTTGCCCCAAACCCCTAAAGGGGCTTAAAGAACGATAATTGTATATGATAATCTGCTATAGAATGTAAAAATTTAAAACCTGATAAAATTTGAAAACGCTCTTTCTTATTCCCCCTTTAGGGGGTTAGGGGGCAGGACTTACAATTACCATGAAACATATTTTTCTACTCTTATTCTCAATAAACTTTCTGATACTTCAGGCAACTGAAATTCAGGATGTGTTTTTTCAGCACCATCTTTCGATACGCTTTTGTGTGAATAATTACGATTACAATTTGTATAATAAACTCACAAACAGCTATATGGTAAATGCGGGTTTTGAAAACAAGTCGGCACAAAAAATAAGCACGAAAAGTGGCGAATGGCTTATACACTCGAACTTTACAACTGCCGAAAAAGGAATTATTGATGCTGAAGTTAGCTTCAAATTAATCAGTGGTAGCGAAACTGAAAGTGCGGTAGCCGTAGAACTGAATTTTGACAATTGGTCGAAAGAAAATTTCGTATTGATGCCGGCTACAGCGTACAATGGCAACCGCTACGAATCGCGCAAAATTCCGTATTCCCCCAAACTCAACGATTATCGCGATATCGGACCTGATAAACCCATGATTATTTCGGATGTTCCCCGATTGAATATTCACGAAGGGCCATCCTTTATTCAGGAACGAAGCGGTGGAATGACCTTGCCATGCGTAGGATTTCATTCACCAACCGAAAAAACCGGAGCACTCGTTATCACCAAACAACAAAACGCTTGGGGAGATTTAGGTATTAATATCGAAGAAACCCGGAATTTGTCGAGCCAAATGGGACGCATTTCAATAATTTCGCCGCTTGTACGCGAACGTTATAAATACGAAATTGCCAACAATTCGGTGGCTTCGCCCGATGTGCCTGCCAACTTTAAACCGGGTGACGAAGTGAAATTTACATTCAGAATCCGAATGTTCGATGCTCCCAATATCCAATCGCTTTTCGACCAGTATTTTATTGCGCGGCACGATTTAGCACCACCGTCCACGCCCAACTTATTGTATTCATTTTCGGAATGCTACAAAACCATCGAACATAAATTTAATACACAAAATTTTGTACCCGAATGGGGCTATTATGCCATTGGCATGCGCGAAAACTTTTTGCAGGATTGGCAAATTGGCTGGACAGGCGGCATGATTTCTACTTATCCCCTATTATTTTCAAAAGATACAACCACGCTTAAAAACGTAACCGCAAATTTCAACTGGCTTTTTCCAAACGGTATTTCACCATCTGGTTTCTTTTGGGATAGTGGCGAAAAAGGAAATCGCTGGTATGGCGGTGACATTCGTAAACCACAATTCAAAAACCTGCATTTGGTTCGCAAAAGTGGCGATGCATTGTATTACATTATCAAGCAATTAGAGTTGATGAAACTTAGGAAATTACAAATAAATCCGCAATGGGAACAAGGGACTATGGGTGTTGCCAATGCTTTTGTACGGCTATGGAACAAATGGGGGCAGTTTGGTAATTTTGTGGATAGCAGCACGGGGGATGTGGTGGTTGGAGGTTCTACAAGTGGAGCCATTGTGCCTGCAGCATTGGTATTGGCTGCCGACTATTTCAAGAATCCGCAATACCTCAAAGTGGCTGAACTTTCGGCGCAAAAAATGTACGACGATTACGTTTCGAAAGGCATTACCTGCGGTGGTCCCGGCGATGCAATGCAAAACCCCGATAGCGAATCGGGCTATGCCATGCTCGAATCCTTCGCCTTATTGTACGAAAAAACCCGAAACGAAAAATGGTTGCAATACTCCCGCGAAATGGCGGCGCAATTCTCAACCTGGGTGATGAGTTACGATTACGAGTATGCCGAAAATTGTCTGTTCGGAAAACTGAATATGAAAACCACCGGAACTGTATTTGCCAATACCCAAAACAAACACGGTTCGCCGGGAATTTGTACGCATTCGGGCTTAGCGTTATTGCGGTTGTACCGTGCCACCAATAATCCGATTTATTTGCAATTATTGACTGAAATTACACAGGCAATACCACAATATATGTCGCACACCACACGCCCTATTGCAGGTATGCCTGCCGGTTGGATTAACGAGCGCGTGAGTACCACCGATTGGTTTGAAGGCATTGGCGAGATAAAAGCAGGTTCAACCTGGGCAGAAACTTCAATGCTACTCACAGCCGTTGAACTACCTTCGATTTATGTAGATGCAGAGCTCAAAACCTGTTTCAGTTTCGACCATTTAATAGCTGAAATAGTGAAGGTGGGAGCTAAAAAAGTGCAATTGAAAGTTACAAATCCAACGAAATTTGATGCGAATTTTAAAATTTTGGTTGAGAATAAAATATTGAAAGCAACGAGTTGGGAACAAAATAAATTATTAAATATGAAGAAATACAGTTTGAAAGCAGGGGAAATGAAAGTAATAATTATTGCCCCACACCTCTAAAGGGGATTGAAGTTAGTAGTGATTCTTAAAAATATTTTAAATATTTACAAAAAGATTAATGAATAAAGAAAACGAAATATTGCATAACAAAAATCAAATCGAGACTAACTTCAATCCCCCCTTTAGGGGGTTAAGGGGCAGTGTGGGGCATAAATTAGTCTTGTTTGGAGCCGGAAAAATTGGTCGCTCGTTTATCGGCCAGTTATTTAGTCGTGGTGGTTACGAAGTAGTTTTTATAGATGTATATAAACCTGTAATTGATGCTTTGAACGAGCGTAACAATTACAATGTAATCATCAAGTCGGATAAAGATGAAGTGCTGAATATCAAAAATGTACGTGGTGTTCTGGCAGCCGACTTTGAAGTTGTTATTCACGAAATTGCAACAGCAGATATCGTTGCAGTTTCAATAGGACAGCAGGGTTTGCCAAGTGCTATTTCACTTATTGCCAAAGGCTTACTGCTTCGACACAAAGAAATGTATAATTCGCCCTTAGATATTATTATTGCCGAAAACTTACGCAATGCAGCTGATTATTTTCGAAAGGAATTAATACAATTTTTGCCCACCGGTTTTCCTATTGATAAATTAGTTGGATTGGTAGAGACAAGCATAGGAAAAATGGTTCCCATTATGCTCAAAAAAGACATGGAAGCTGACATTTTACAGGTTTTTGCCGAACCATACAACAATTTGATTTTGGATAAATTAGCTTTCAAAAATCCAATTCCGGCTATCGAAGGTTTGTCACCCAAAGAAAATATGAAAGCCTGGGTAGACAGAAAGTTATTTATTCATAATCTGGGACATGCCACCACCGCTTATTTAGGGTATAAATATAATCCTGATTTCGTATTTCTACACGAAGCGTTAGCTGTTCAAGAAATTAAAAACTCAGTGCGCGAAACCATGTTACAAGCTGCCGATATTTTACTGAAAAAATATCCCGATGAATTTACATTGGAAGCATTGACAACGCATACCGACGATTTGATTTCGCGTTTTCAGAACCGTGCATTAGGCGACACCATTTACCGTGTAGGCTGCGACTTGAAACGCAAACTTAGTGCCGAAGACCGTTTGTCCGGGGCTATTCATTTAGCACTTGAATTTAAAATGCCTTACGATAAGATTCTCGATGCATTTATTGCTGGATGTGCATTTAAAGCCACCGATGAAGCTGAAAACAGACTCAAAGATGACATTGATTTTTCAAACAAAGTAGAAGAATATGGCATCAAATGGGCGTTAGCAGAAATTGCTAAATTAGAGATTAAGAAAATAACTCTCTGTGAAACTCTTTGTTAAAACTCTGTGAAACTCTGTGGTTGAAGTTTATATTATAACACAAAAGACACGAAGTAGGCACAAAAGAAGCAAAATTAAAAAAAATAAATAATCTTCTTTCCCCCCTTTAGGGGTTAGGGGCAAATAAATCTACATATTATGAAACGAAGTGAAATAAACACATTAATGCGCTCAGCATTAGACTTTTTTGCCGAAAACAAATTCAACTTGCCTATTTGGGCAACTTACAGCCCTTCGGATTGGAAAGGCAAGTACGAAACTCATGCCGAAATTATCGACAATGTGCTAGGTTGGGATTTAACCGACTTTGGCAGTAACGACTTTG
>MNZK01000075.1 GCA_001873635.1 Porphyromonadaceae bacterium CG2_30_38_12
CCAATTGGGGTCGCATATCTGTTGTAAATCTATTCTTCTACAAATATATGAACCCGATGGGTTCAGTTAATTGAGTTCAATTTTTATTTTAGTAAAGTAGAATTAGAAACTTTTGATGATAGAATTAAAGTACCTAAAGTGTTATATATTTCTATAAAAGCCCCATTACCTAAACTATTAAGATATAAACTTCCATTCGATATATAAGCTTTGAATGAATTGTTAATTTTAGGATTTAAAACTATAGTTGTAGCGTTGTTTATTGTAACATTTTTCACTTCCCACGTCCCAGCCGAAGTATCAGTAGATAAATATTTGAATGCAAATCGTATGTTTTTTCCTGCAAATGAGCTCAAGTCAATTATTCCTGCATGTACAAAATTCCAATTTGTTCCATCAGTATAGGTTGGGATAGTAATTTTTGACCAAGATGCAGTCGTCGGAAGTCCCGATAAATAATCTTCTGAAACCCATAAAGTTGATTGTGTTATTTTATCGTTAAAGAATCTTCCTACATGGTCAAAAATTAGTTTAGCAGCGTTTATGTTAGTTAAGTTAATGACTGGTGAAATAAGCCAACTTTCGGCAGCGTAATTTACAGAACTTTTATCTGCGGTTGCCTTCATGCCATACGTTGCTGTAGGAAACCAAACCGATGTAAATCCATTAGGTAATATAACATCTTGAATAATAAAGCCTCCTTGGCTCGAGGCTGCAAATGTTTCACTGAAAATCGCATTGCTTGTGTCATTTGGTTTTGTTCCTCCACTGACACCACCCTCTAACAAATAATATGTTACTGCTTTCAATCCTGGTTTACTAAATATGTTTCTAAAGAGCCATATAGTTTAACTTGTTTGTTAATATTTGATTTGTTTGCAGACAAATTAAGTCCGTCACGAATTATTCCATTGGATAACTGTACTGCTAAACAATTATCGAGAGAAGTTTCTGTTTTTGAGTCTGCAATTAAAAGATTTGTCGAAGTAGTACAAGTATCTGATGAAAAATACATATACGTTGGGCTTTGCTGACACTACATAACCTACAATATAACCTATTACCCATTTCTTCTTTCTTCAAACCAGATTGATTAGTAATTCCTTCAGAAATACTGTAAGGATTATTCTCTGTACCATCTCCTTATGCTTGATTATTTGCTGCAAAAGTTTTATTTTGAAATAATATACAAAAAGCAAGTATTATAAAATATACTATTTTATAATACTTGCTTTTTTAATTTGTTATTTACTAAATTACAAAGCTACTTTCGTTGTCTCGTTGGCAATTTTCAAAATAAAAATGCCTTTTTGAGCAAATGGAATGCTGTTTTTGCCTATACCCATTTGGGTACTAACAAGGCGCTGACCAGTGGCATTGTAAATATCTAAAGTTTGATTTTTGTTGGAGTCAAAAACAAAAGCACCATCAATATAACGAACTGCCTCTAACGAAAGCGAGGGTAAGCTACTGGTGGTAGTGCTTGTTGTTACAGCAATTTCATTTGATAACGAAGATGTTACGTGCTCGCTTTTAGCTGTTACGGTGTAAAAGTAATTTGTTTCGGGCAATAAATCACTTATGGCTTGTGTGAGATTCGTTGTGTTGAAAAGCGAACCCACAACCCCAAGCTCTGTGTAATTATCCATGTAGCTAAAATCGTCTAATCCGGCATTACCTGCACTTTTTGTATAAGTAAATCGGAACGCTTTGTAGCCCGAGGCTAAAGCTGGCGAGCTACTGGCATTGTATGTGCGGAGCGAACCTTTAGTAGCTATTGGGACTATGTTTTCGATTGTTGTCCAGCTTATTCCATCGGGCGAACCTTCTACAAGCATAGCACTGTTGGCATCTGTGCTTGCTCCAACCAACCAAAAGCTAATGGCAGTAGCGGCATTGGTGTAAAGTGGCGTTTCCACTTCATCGTCTGAAGTATCAAACTTTATAGACGGCGTAGCCATACCAAAATAACCAGTACTTGTATAGGTTGAAGTTATTCCCGTAAATACCCAATCGGCAGGTTCGGTTGAGCCAGCATCAAAATGCTCAGTAAGCTTTGTGCCCGATTTGGTGTAAACAGCTACATCGTAAGAGCTTGCATTGGTTGAGGCTTCCCAGTTGGCAGTGAATCCTGTTGAGCTTACCGAAGTGGCGCTGGCAGCTACAGGAGTTGAAACTGCTGGCCACACCGAAGTGGATGTTAGCGAAAATGATTTGTCGCTAGCTCCTGTGCTTGCAAGCGTTAAGGTTGCTGTGTGGCTTCCGGCTGCAGTAGGTTCGTAGGTAATAGTTACCGTAGTGCTTGCCACTTCGCCGGCACTTTGTGATAAGGCAGGCGCCGAAAGTTTAAATTGTGCTGCGTCGGCTCCCGAAAGACTAAGCGCAATGTCGGATGTTAAATTTTTGCCACTTACTGTTATCGTTTTAACATTCGTGCTTCCCACCGTAGTGTAAAATGATGCAACTGAAGTTTCGGCTACCAAAATGCTTGGGTCGGTAATAATGGTATAGGCAGCAGTAGAAACAAGGCTATTATCCAAACCCGATTTCACTGCTATTGCTTTCAGCGTGGTGGTGCTATTCACTGCAATGGGTGAGCTGTAAAGCGTACTCGATACGGTAGGAGCATCGCCGTTGGCTGTGTAATAAATGGTTGCACCATCTGTGCTTGTAGCTAAGCTCACATTTTGTACTCCATAATATGTACCTGCAACTGGGGTAAATGAGGGCGCATCTACTGTCGTGGTAGAACCTGTTGTGTAAGTTACTTCGATAGAAGTAATTCTTAATTGAGTATTTGTTATGTTAGCATTTCTGATTTTTAAACTAGCGCTTGCAGCTATACCAGTTATGGTATAGGTTGTTTCAGTGAGCGATGCATCGACATCGACGCCTCCATCAACATTATATTTTACTGTTGGGGCATAATTCTTTACTGCATAAATTTTAACCTCATTAATGGTTGCGCCATTCGTTGGGTTTAAGGTTAAAGAGCATCCATTGCCATTTGAAGCATAATACAATCGTAATTGAGTATTAAACGCAGGCGCTGCACTTGCACTGTTTTTTTCGGTAATAAAAGACATGTTACTGTCTATGGTAGCACTTGTGGCAGAAAATGTATGCGAGACTGTAATGGCTGAGACATTATTTATTGCTAAAAAACTCAAAGCAATTAGAAACATTTTAATTCGAGTAGTTTTCTTCATGTTTAATTTGTGTTTTAATTGATTATTAATTGATTGTTAATTTGTTTGATTTGTTTTTTCCTCATTATTGAGCCTGCAAATATAGTGATACGATATTACAAAACAAATAAATATGCAAAATCTTTTCAGAAATAAAACTGAGATTGTAAAATGTCATGTTTTGCTAATTTCACAAAACAGTTAGGAACAAAAAGATAGCTTTTCCTTACATTTTGTGTTGATACTTTAAATTTCCTGCACTACTATTGTTCCTCTTATTATTGACATTTTTTTTTTGATTAAAGAGCAAAGATTAAACACAAAATTGCATAAGGTTAAAACCCTATGCAACAGAAATCGGTTGTGGCTACGCCACTTTATGTAACCCCATGCGATGAAAGAAATAAAAGGACATATATACCTTAACAACGGCAAGCTTGTATTAATTTGCGTCTAAAATTTTTTGTTTTTGCACACTAAATTCCTCATCTGTAATGAGTTTTTCGTCCAACATGAGTTTTAGTTCGCGGAGCTGCTCCAATTTGGAGTTGCCAATGGCAGGTGTGGCGTGCATAGTGGCTGCTGGCGAATTGCTGGTGGGGGCTAAAGGCATCAATTCCCAAGTGTGTTGCGACTTGTAGTCCAATGTCCAGAGCCAAACAGGCCAAATAAAGCATCCGCCAATAAAAGTTCCTAAATTAAACTCTTCGGAGCGCCTAATCGTGGTGTAAAGGGGTTCGTATCCATCCTTCAAAAGGTCGATGGTGGTTACCGAACCTAAAATTTTGGTGTCCACATACAAATAGGGTGTTGTCCCAACGCTTTGTCCATCAATAACCACTTTGGCACCTTGTGGAACCGAGTTTATCATGGTGGAGCTGGCACAACTAACTGTTAGTAAAACCAAAGCCACGAAGAATAAAAATTTGTTACATTTTTTTTTGATACTTGTAAGATAGCTCATGTTATAAAAAAGTTTTTGGTGTGAATAATAAAAAGTATATATTGTTAGAAAAAAAAATCATCAATAACAATGCCTAAAAGTCATTCAATTTTAACAAATCCCTTTTTTGTTTTGTCGTAATTATAAACTTCGCCAGTTTCAATTAGGTAATACCAACCTAATATATCTATGCTTCCTGCACTGTAAAGCGAAGCGATGTAAGGATAAGTTAGCAAATGATTAAGCTGCTCCACTACATTCAGTTGCTCTGTCATCCATTCGCGCTGCGCCACGTTCGTAATGTTCATAGCAAGAATTTTTTCTTTCACCGGTGCAGCCAACTGAAGCCATTTTTGAGTATTGGGTACGTTGCTAAGTGCCTCCGGCGCCATAAACAGGGCATTGCAACCGCCACAGTTTGAATGTCCGCAAACGAGTATTGTCTTTATTTCGAGCATCTTTACAGCATATTCGATGGCCGATGTAGCTGCCAGAAAATCATCGGATATTCGGTAGGGAGGCACTAAATTGGCAATGTTTCGTATTACAAATAAATCGCCTGGCAAGGTTTTCGTAATCAGGCTTGGGACTACGCGTGAATCAGAACAACCTATAAAAAGCGTGTGGGGCTGCTGATTACGACTTATTTTTTCAAACAAAAGTTTATGCTCCAAAAAATCAATGTTATTAAATTTCTTAACGCCGTCAAATAGTAATTGCATGTTTGAACTGATTTTGAAGGCAAAGATAGTGTTTTGTACTTAAGTTTTCGTGTATGTTTTAATATTTGAATGCTTCGGGTAGGCATTTCATCAAATAAAGCAGTACTTTTGCAACTGAACTTACAAATTAACAAATAGATACATGGCTGGCATATACATACATATTCCTTTTTGCAAACAACGATGTACTTATTGCGATTTTTATACGCGCGTGGCGTTGCATCAAATTGATGACACGGTAGAGGCACTTATCAAAGAGCTTGAGCTGCGAGCTGATTACTTGCACAAGGAACCTATCGAAACAGTATATTTTGGTGGAGGAACGCCAAGCTTGTTGCGCGCAAAACATTTCAGGGCAATTTTCGATACTTTGTATAAATTGTTCGACATTCACCGCAATGCCGAAATAAGCTTTGAAGCGAATCCGGATGACCTGAATATTAGCTATTTACATGAAATAAAAAATCTCCCCTTCAATCGTATCAGCATTGGCATTCAGAGTTTCGACGATAGCGAATTAGCTAAAATTCGACGTCGGCACACGGGTGAGCAAGCTCGTGAAGCGTTTCAGAATGCACGCCATGCAGGGTTCACTAACATTAGTATTGATTTGATTTACGGACTCCCAAACCAGAGCGCGGCAAGTTGGAAAAGTCAATTACAAGCCGCGTTAAATCTCCATGCCGAACATATTTCCATTTACGGCTTAACCTACGAGCAAGGCACAGCACTTTGGAAACAGCGTGAAACAGGAAAAGTGATTGCCACAGACGATGCTGAAATGGTGGAAATGCATTTGCACATGCTGCGCGAAATGCACAAAGAGGGATACGAGGCTTATGAAATTTCAAATTTCGCTAAGCCGGGATACCGTTCCAGACACAACAGTGCGTATTGGAAAATGAAACCGTATCTTGGTGTAGGTCCCTCGGCTCATTCGTTCGATGGCGTTTCGCGACAATGGAATGTAGCATCTACTACCCACTATATCGAGGCATTAAAAGCAAATGAGTTGCTTTTCGAAAGGGAAGTGCTTACCGAAACAAACAAGTTCAACGAATGGGTTATGGTTTCGCTCCGAACGGTTGAAGGAATTGATTTACAGAATATTGCTACCAGTTTTCCTGCCAACTTCAAAGAGCATTTGTTACTCAAATCAGCACCTTACGTAGCCAATGAGCAATTGGTAGTGAGCGATAGCAGCATGTACTTAACAACAAAAGGAATTCTTATTTCCGATAGCATTATAAGCGCTTTGTTTATGGTTTAAAAAATACGTCGCACCAAACCTTCTATTACATTGATAAAAATTCAGTTTTATTTCAGAGCAATTAAGTATAGCATGTAAGCACAGCTGGTACGATAATGAATGTCACATGTTTTTAAGTGAACAACATAGCTTTTCTCAAAATTTTCAAATAAGTTTTTTTTTGACTATTTTTGTACCTTATCAGGATTTCGAGTTTATTTATTAATCATTTTAATTTCGTCTATGGAACTTCCAATTGTAAAAACGCCTGCCGAATGTGTAGATAAAAATGAAATACGTCAGCAAATTGATCGTATTGACAAGGAAATTATCACGCTTTTTGCTTTACGATTTCAATATGTGAATGAAATTGTCAAATTTAAGTCGGATGCCGAAAGTGTTGTTGCTCAAGATCGAAAAAATGAGGTCATTTCACTTCGTGGTGAATGGGCGCAAGCGCAGGGTTTAGACAAATGTACTTTCGAGGCAATTTTCAAATGCTTGATAGACTATAATATTAAAAAAGAATTGGAGATTTTAAATCGTCGCAATGAGCAAGCGATGTGTTGAAATTACTAATTTTTGGGAAATATTTCATGTCCTATTTTATTGCTCATCAAACAATCTGTTTTATTATTCGTTACTAACAAATTATCCTTTTTGCTATTTAAGTTTTGAAAGTAAAAAAAATTAAAAATATGAAAACAAAAAGCTTTATTATTATGACTGCAATTACGCTCAATGGCTTTGTGCAAGCCGCTAATCCATTGTTGGAAAAATACAACACAGTTCACGGAACTATTCCATTTGACAAAATAAAAACAGAACATTATTTACCTGCCTTTGAAGAGGCAATGAAAGTACATGATGCTGAAATTGAAGCTATTGTATCAAATCCAAAACCAGCAACTTTTGAAAACACGATGGAGGCTTTGGAGCGAAGTGGTGCGTTGTTAAATAAAGTGAGTACGCCATTTTTCAATTTGTTAGGTGCCGAAACCAATGACGAAATGCAAGAAATTGCTCAAAAGGTTTCGCCATTACTTTCGGAACATAGCAATGCTATTCAGCTCAACGATAAGCTTTTTCAACGTGTGAAATCGGTGTACGAGGGTAAAGATAAACTTAAGTTAAGTCCCGAACAAAGTATGCTTCTACAAAAAACCTTCGATAGTTTTGCCGAAAACGGTGCTAATTTGTCGGAAACAGATAAAGCTACTTACAAAGCATTAACCAAAGAGTTAAGTATGCTCACACTTAAATTTGGTCAGAATACATTGAAGGAAACAAATAAATGGAGTTTGCTAATTACTCAAAAACAGCAACTTGCAGGTCTTCCTCAAGATGTTATAGATATGCTTGCTCTCAATGCTAAAAAGCTGAATAAAGAAGGTTGGTTGCTCAATTTAAAAGCAACTACCTATGTGCCTGTTATGAAATATGCCGACAATCGCGATTTGCGTCGCGAGCTCTATATAGCTTACAGCTCACGTAACTTGCAAGGAGGTGAATTTGACAACATTGAAAACATTCGTCAGATTGCAAATCTTCGTTTGCAAATAGCCAAACTATTGGGACATAAGAGCTATGCCGATCATAGTTTGGTACATCGCATGGCTGAAAATAAAACAAATGTGTATGCGTTGCTCGATAAGCTGTTGGATGCCTATAAACCAACTGCTGAGAAGGAATATGCTGAATTGCAAGAGTTTGCCAATCAGCATGGTGCTTACTTTCAAGTACAAAGCTGGGACTGGTCTTATTATTCTGAAAAGCTGAAAGCCCAAAAGTTTCATCTGACCGACGAAATGCTTAAGCCGTATTTTGAACTTGAAAATGTGAAAAAAGGCGTGTTTGGGTTAGCAACAAAACTGTATGGTATTCGATTTATTAAAAACATATCGATTCCCGTCTATCATCCCGAAGTAGAGGCTTTTGATGTGGTGGACGAAAAGGGTAAATTTGTAGCGGTACTTTACACTGACTTTCACCCACGCGATGGCAAACGTGCTGGCGCCTGGATGAGCGAATTTAAAGGGCAACGTATAGATGGAAAAGTGGATAGCCGTCCACACATTACCATTGTGATGAATTTTACACGCCCAACCGAAACAGTGCCTGCCCTGCTTACTTTTGACGAGCTAACAACTTTTTTGCATGAATTTGGTCATTCGCTACACGGCATGCTTACCAAATGTCAGTACGAATCATTGTCAGGAACCAGTGTATATCGCGATTTTGTAGAGTTGCCTTCGCAAGTGATGGAAAATTGGGGACCCGAAAAAGCATTTTTGGATGGTTTTGCAGTTCATTACAAAACAGGCGAGAAAATACCCGAAGAGCTTGTTAAAAAAATAAAGGATGCTGAAAATTTCAACACAGCTAACTTTTGTTTACGACAATTAAGTTTTGGAATTTTAGACATGGCATGGCATAGCATTGAAATCCCCTACACGGGCGATGTGATTAAAATGGAAAAAGAAGCTATGCATAAAACACAAATACTACCTGTTATTAATGAAGTAGCTATGAGCCCTACTTTCAATCATATTTTTGCCGGCGGATATGCTGCTGGTTACTACAGTTACAAATGGGCTGAAGTGCTGGATGCAGATGCTTTTTCTGTATTTGCTAAAAATGGTATTTTTGATAAAAAAACGGCTAATTCTTTTCGTCGTAATATTTTAGAAAGAGGTGGTACTGAACATCCTATGACACTTTACAAAAGGTTTCGTGGACAGGAGCCATCTATTGATGCGCTTTTGATTCGCACAGGTATTAAATAAGCAATTTTATTCAGTCAATATTCAATTTTTATTCAGTAATGATATTTAAAAATTTTTTATGACATGCATCTTGCATAAAACTTAAAAAAACAGTACTTTTGCACAAATTTGGACATTCTATTTATGCAAAAGTACAAGCCCTTTCACTTAGTTTTGGAGGATGGTACCGTTTTCGAAGGAAAATCCTTTGGATATGAAAAAGCGGTTTCCGGAGAAGTAGTTTTTAACACGGCGATGGTCGGGTATCCCGAGAGTCTTACTGACCCATCGTACGCAGGGCAGTTATTAGCTGTTACTTTCCCTTTAGTTGGTAATTACGGTGTGCCGAACGACATCATCCAAAACGGACTATCTACTTTTTTTGAATCGGAAAAAATTCAGGCTACGGCACTGATTATTTCCGATTTTTCTTTTGAATACAGCCATTGGAATGCTGGGAAAAGCCTTAGCGATTGGCTGAAAGAAAACGAAGTTCCTGGAATTTTTGGTATCGATACGCGTGAATTGACTAAGTTAGTACGCGAAAAAGGAACCATGCGCGGAAAACTCGTTTTTCCTGATGGCGACGATATTGAATTTATTAACCCCGATGATGAAAATCAGGTAGCAAAAGTCAGCTGCAAGGAAGTAATTACCTACGGAACTGGTAAAAAACGCGTGTTGTTGGTGGACTGCGGTGTGAAACACAACATTATTCGCTGCTTATTGAAACGCGACACAACCGTTATCCGCGTACCATGGGATTACGACTATAACCACCTTGAGTTCGACGGACTTTTCATCTCCAACGGTCCGGGCGACCCTGAATATGCACAAGACACGGTGCGTCACATACAAACAACCATGAAAACCGGAAAGCCAATTTTCGGTATTTGTATGGGCAATCAGTTACTTTCGGTTGCCGGAGGTGCAAAAACCTACAAACTAAAATACGGACACCGTAGCCACAACCAACCGGTGCAATTGATAGGTACACAACGTGCCTTTATCACGTCACAAAATCATGGCTTTGCCGTTGATAATTCAACATTGAATGCCGATTGGGAGCCATTATTTGTAAATATGAATGATGGAACAAATGAAGGTATTTGCCACAAAACTATGCCATGGTTTTCGGCACAGTTCCACCCTGAGGCTTCTTCAGGTCCTACTGATACGGAGTTTTTGTTTGATGTTTTTCTTAAAACATTAGAAAGCCCCCTAAATCACCTTTCAGGGGACTTCAAGACAACTGGCTTCGATGTGGTTTCGATGATTGAAGAAGAATTAAAATCTAAAAAAACGACTATAAATCTGCCAAAACTTCCTGAATTTTTGGAATACGTAAAGTCCCCAGAAGGTGGATTTAGGGGGCTGGAAGGTGTCGCTAAAGTACTTGTGCTGGGTTCAGGAGCTTTAAAGATTGGTGAAGCGGGTGAGTTTGATTACTCTGGTTCGCAAGCATTAAAAGCCTTAAAAGAAGAAGGTATTGAAACAATACTTATAAACCCGAACATTGCTACTGTACAAACTTCGGAAGGCATTGCCGATAAATGTTACTTCCTGCCGGTTACGCCCGATTTCGTGGAGCGTGTTATCGAAAAGGAACGTCCGGATGGGGTTTTCCTTTCCTTTGGCGGACAAACGGCATTGAACTGTGGTGTAGCACTTTACAAAGATAAAATTTTTGAAAAATATGGGGTTCGTGTACTCGGAACGCCTGTGCAATCGATTATTGACACCGAAGACCGGGAGATTTTCAATAGTAAATTAGCCGAGATCGATGTTAAATATATCAATAGTGAAGCAGTTACAACTCTTGAGGATGCTTTGCGTGCTGCCAATGAGTTAGGTTATCCGGTGATTGTGCGTGCGGCTTATGCACTTGGCGGGCTTGGCTCTGGTTTTTGCGATAACGACAACGAGTTGAAAACTTTAGTGAATAAGGCTTTTGCTTATTCCAACCAAGTTTTGGTCGAAAAATCGCTTAAGGGCTGGAAAGAAATTGAATATGAGGTAGTTCGCGACCGCTACGACAACTGTATCACGGTTTGTAATATGGAAAACTTCGACCCGCTTGGCATTCATACCGGCGAAAGTATTGTGGTGGCTCCTTCGCAAACACTTACCAACAGCGAATATCATAAACTGCGCGCATTGGCTATTCGCATTATCCGCCACATTGGCATTGTGGGTGAATGTAATGTGCAATATGCTTTCGATACCGATTCGGAAGATTATCGTGTGATTGAAGTGAACGCTCGTTTAAGTCGCTCATCGGCATTAGCATCCAAAGCTACGGGATATCCGCTGGCTTTTGTGGCTGCAAAACTTGGTTTGGGTTATGGACTTCCCGAATTGAAAAACTCGGTAACGAAAGATACTTCAGCATTTTTCGAACCTGCATTAGATTATATTGTCTGCAAAATTCCGCGTTGGGATTTGGGCAAATTTCAGGGTGTGAGTCGTCAGTTGGGATCGAGCATGAAGTCCGTTGGTGAAATTATGTCAATAGGGCGTAATTTTGAAGAAGCATTTCAAAAAGGCTTGCGAATGATTGGCTTGGGAATGCACGGATTTGTTGCCAACAAAGCCATGTATGCCGAAGATTTGGACACTGCCCTTTCGAAACCAACCGACAAACGTGTTTTTTATGTAGCACAAGCGCTTCATAGTGGTTATTCGGTGGATAAAATTCACGAGTTAACTAAAATCGACCGTTGGTTTTTACATAAATTGCAGCGCATTGTTTCGCTCGAACATAAATTGGAAGAATTCGATTCGTTGCAAACACTGCCTACCGAATTACTTTTCGAAGCCAAACTAACAGGCTTTTCCGATTTCCAAATTACGCGCTTGGTAACCAAATGTACCAGCGACGAAATGGATGATAAAATAAAAATTACACGTGAATATCGCAAAAGTTTAGGCATTAAACCTGTTGTAAAACAAATTGATACGTTAGCTGCCGAATATCCGGCGCAAACGAATTATTTATACCTAACCTATGGCGGAACAGCCAGTGATGTGAATTACCTTGGCGACCATCGCTCTGTGGTGGTGCTTGGCTCGGGAGCTTATCGCATTGGTTCGTCGGTGGAGTTCGATTGGTGCGGTGTAAATGCCCTGATGACCATTCGCAAAGAGGGTTTACGCTCGGTAATGATTAACTACAATCCCGAAACGGTTTCCACCGACTACGATATGTGCGACCGTCTGTATTTCGATGAGTTGAGTTTTGAGCGTGTGATGGATATTTTGGAAATGGAAAATCCGATGGGAACAATTGTTTCTACTGGCGGACAAATTCCGAATAACTTAGCTCTGAAATTAGCAGCCGAAAATGTAACAATATTAGGTACGCAAGCCATTGATATTGACCGTGCCGAAGACCGCCATAAATTCTCGTCGATGCTCGATGCATTGAGAATTGACCAGCCTCGCTGGAAAGAATTAACTACTTTCGATGACGTGCATGAGTTTGTTAAAGAAGTAGGATTCCCTGTGTTGGTACGTCCCTCGTATGTGCTTTCGGGTGCAGCCATGAACGTGTGCCATGATGCTACTCAATTGGAAAACTTCTTGAAATTGGCTACTGAAGTATCAAAAAAACATCCCGTGGTAATCTCCGAATTTTTGGAGCGTTGCAAAGAAATTGAAATAGATGCAGTGGCAAAAAACGGCGAAGTGTTGGTTTACGCCATTTCCGAACATGTAGAATTTGCCGGCGTGCACTCCGGCGATGCTACCACGCAGTTTCCTCCGCAAAAAATTTATGTCGAAACCATTCGCCGCATCAAGAAAATAGCTGGTGAAATTGCTAAATCCTTACATATCTCAGGCCCATTCAACATTCAGTTCCTTGCCAAGGAAAATTATATCAAAGTCATCGAATGTAACTTACGTTCATCGCGCTCATTCCCATTTGTATCGAAAGTGCTGAAACTGAACTTTATCGAATTGGCTACCAAAGTAATGTTGGGCTTGCCAGTCGAAAAACCTGAAAAGTCAGCTTTCGACCTCGATTATGTGGGCATCAAAGCGTCGCAATTCTCCTTCCACCGCCTGCAACTCGCCGACCCAGTGTTGGGCGTGGATATGGCTTCGACAGGCGAAGTAGGATGTATAGGCGATGATTTCTCGGAAGCAATTCTCAAATCGCTGCTTTCGGTCGGTTTCCGCATTCCAAAGAAACGCATTTTGATTTCGTCAGGTGAGCCAAAATCAAAAGTTGAATTGTCGGATGCATGTGCTTTGTTGCAGAAAAAAGGATACGACTTGTACGCTACGCACGGCACACAACGTTTCCTTGCCGAAAATGGTGTTACGGCAACTGCGGTTCAATGGCCTGACGAAGAAGGTGAATTTAATGTAAAAGACATGTTGGCAAACAAGCAATTCGATTTGGTAATTAATATCCCCAAAAACACCACCGAACGCGAACTGAAAAACGACTATGCTATTCGCCGTGGTGCTATCGACTTTAATATCCCCTTGCTAACCAATGCCCGATTGGCATCTGCTTTTATCACTGCATTTTGCACAAAAAACATAGAAGATATTAAAATTAAAAGTTGGGATGAATATTGATTAAAGCGAGGACAATTGCTTTATTTGTTGCAAAACAAATTGAAATTTACCCATAAAAATGTACTTTTGCACAAAATAAACGTATTGTATGGAAAATGAACACACGGTGCTTCGAACCGAAAGCCTTTTTAAAAAATATGGCAAGCGAACTGTTGTGAATGATGTGTCAATCAACGTAAAACAGGGCGAGATTGTTGGTTTGTTGGGTCCAAATGGTGCTGGTAAAACAACTACTTTTTACATGACAACTGGTTTGGTTACACCAAATTCGGGGAAAATTTTCTTAAACGATATAGACATCACACATTATCCTGTGTACAAACGTGCACAAAGTGGCATTGGCTATTTAGCACAAGAGGCTTCCGTTTTTCGCAAAATGACTGTGGAAGATAATATACGTGCAGTACTCGAATTGACTTCATTCAGCAAAGAATATCAGCATGAAAAACTCGAAACGCTCATAGCCGAATTTAATTTAGAGCATGTTCGTTTGAACATTGGCGACAGGTTGTCGGGTGGCGAACGCCGTCGCACTGAGATAGCCCGTTGTTTAGCCATTGAACCACGATTCATAATGCTCGACGAGCCTTTTGCCGGTGTCGATCCGATAGCTGTGCAGGATATTCAGGATATTGTGTGGAAACTGAAAGACAAAAATATTGGTATTTTGATTACCGATCACAATGTGGACGAAACATTGACAATTACCGACAGAGCTTATCTGCTTTTTGAAGGAAAAATTCTTTTTCAGGGAACTTCACAAGAACTTGCCGACAACCCTATTGTACGCGAAAAGTATCTTGGTAGAGACTTTAAACTGAAAGAGAAAACGAGAATATAATTTTCAAAATAAAAAAATTCCCACGAAAACAACGCTTACTATATTAGGCTGTGGTTCGGCATTGCCAACACAAAACAACTTCCCTACATCACAAATCATTGATATGCGCGACAAGCAATATATGATAGATTGTGGCGAAGGTACTCAAATTCGTATGCGGCAAATGAACGTGAAAACGAATCGCTTAGGTCATATTTTTATTTCGCATTTGCACGGCGATCATGTATTTGGGCTGATAGGGTTGATTTCGAGTTTTGGTATGCTCAAACGTACTGCCGATTTACACATTCATGCTCCACAAGGCTTGGAAGATATTCTGACGCCTCAGCTTCGTTTTTTTTGCGAAGACTTATCATTCGAAGTCATTTTTCATGCTTTCAAGCCAAATGCTATTGCTATAATTCATGAAGATCGTTCGGTGCAAGTTTCGACAATACCTCTGAAACACCGCGTGCCTGCCAGTGGATTTTTATTTGAAGAAAAGCCTACCGAAAGGCACATTGTACGTGAGATGATTGATTTTTATAAAATTCCTACTTGGCGCATTCCGAAAATCAAACAAGGTGAGGACTTTATTACTGACGAAGGTGTTGTTATTCCAAACAGCCGCTTGACCAACGAGCCGGCAAAACCCATTCGCTATGCCTATTGCTCTGATACGGCATATTCCGAAAAAATAATTCCATTGATACAAGACGTAGATTGTTTGTATCACGAAGCAACCTTTATGAATAGCGAATTGCTGCGCGCTAAGCAAACCATGCATTCAACGGCATCGCAAGCTGCCACTATTGCAGCCAAAGCGCAAGTAGGGAAGCTTATTATTGGTCATTTTTCGGCTCGTTATTTTAATAAAAATGGTCTTTGGAACGAAGCAAAAAATGTGTTTGAACACACAGAGCTTGGGGAAGATATGACCGTTTATAATATTCCATAAATACATTCAACACGATGCAACCTTTAGCAGAACGTCTTAGACCACAATCGCTTGATGAATATATCGGGCAGAAACATTTGGTTGGTGAGCATGCTATTCTTCGACAAATGATTGAGTCGGGGCACATCCCGTCTTTCATCCTTTGGGGACCTCCCGGCGTTGGCAAAACGACACTTGCTAAAATCATTGCTAACAAATTGAAACGCCCGTTTTACACCTTAAGTGCCGTTACGTCGGGCGTGAAGGATGTGCGCGAAGTAATAGAAAAAGCCAAGCAAAGCAGGCTTTTTAACCCCGGCGGAAATCCGATATTGTTTATCGATGAAATTCACCGTTTTAGTAAATCGCAGCAAGATTCGCTACTTGGAGCTGTTGAGAATGGTACCATCACGCTTATTGGTGCTACTACCGAAAATCCTTCCTTTGAAGTCATCACGCCATTGCTCTCACGCTGTCAGGTTTATGTACTCAAGTCACTCGATGACAGCGATTTACTCGAATTAGTATCGCGTGCGTTCAACACAGATACGGAACTGAAAGACAAAAAAGTTATTTTGCAAGAAACCGAATCTTTGTTGCGTTACTCGGGTGGCGATGCACGTAAACTACTAAATATCATTGAATTAGTTGTTAATTCGACCGCCGAAAATGTCATTACTTTTACAAATGAAATTGTAACCAATCGTTTGCAGCAAAACCCAATGGCTTACGATAAGGATGGTGAAATGCACTACGATATTATTTCGGCATTTATTAAGTCTATTCGCGGAAGCGACCCCGATGCAGCTATCTATTGGCTAGCACGCATGGTGGCTGGTGGTGAAGATCCTAAATTTATAGCACGCCGATTAGTTATTTCCGCAGCCGAAGATGTTGGATTAGCAAATCCGAATGCACTCTTGTTGGCAAATGCTTGCTTCGATGCTTTGCAGAAAATTGGTTGGCCCGAAGGGCGTATTATTCTTGCAGAGGCAACTGTTTACTTAGCCGCCTCCCCAAAAAGTAATTCGGCTTATTTGGCTATCGATGAAGCCTTGGCTTTGGTCGAAAAAACAGGAAATTTGCCTGTACCTTTACATTTACGCAATGCGCCCACAAAACTCATGAAAACGCTCAATTATGGTACAAATTATTTATATTCACACAATTACCCGAACAACTTTGTGAAGCAGCAATTTCTACCCGATGCGCTGCAAGAAACTTCTATATGGAAAGTACAGAACAATTCCGCCGAGCGAAAATTAGGAGATTGGCTGCAGGGTTTATGGAAAAACAGGTTTGGCTTTTGAAGTCAAACCTGTTTTTTTAAGCTCCTGTTATCACAAACTAAAAACTTACAATAAACTCAACACGTCGATTTTTAGCTTTGTTTATGGCTGATGTGTTAGGTGCTATGGGGCGCGTATCTCCATAGCCATTGGCAGATAATCTGCTTGCATCTATTCCCTTGCTAATTAAATAATCTCTCACAACATTTGCTCTGTTGTTCGATAATTTTAAGTTTGTTTCTGCTTTTCCTTCGTTATCGGTATGTCCTTGAATTTCGACTAAGTAAGTTGGGTTTTCATTCAAAACCCGCGCAACATGGTCGAGTATGACATACGATAAAGGCTTGATGATAAATTTTGCTCTTTCAAATTGAATACCTTGAAGTGCTTTTTGAAAAACAACCTGAACTTCTTTTTTTATTTCGGGGCAGCCACCATTCAATGCTACACCAGCTAATTCAGGGCAGCGATCCAGTTTATCAATAATCCCATCTCCATCCGTGTCTTTGTCCGGAACTTGAGCTTCTATAGGAGTCTTCGTTGCAGTAGGATTTACAGTAAAAGAATCAACGGGGGTTTCAATATTTGTTACTGCAGGAGAAGTAGTGGGTGAAACGGCGGCAACAATAGGAGCCTGAATTTCAACCGCTTGCGTTTCAGTGGTTTTTACGGTACATCCAACAGAATCAACAGTGTGGCGTTCTGCTTCGGGCGTATCGGGACATTTGTCTAAATAATCGGGAACACCATCGCCATCGCTATCCAACGGACAGCCATCGCTATCAATAGCTTTATAAGCTTCTTTAGGTGTGTCGGGGCATTTATCAATATAATCCGGTATGCCATCACCGTCAGCATCCAACGGACAGCCTTTTTTATCCACAATCACGCCATGAGGTGTGTCAGGACATTTATCCCGATGATTACTAATGCCATCCTTGTCATTGTCTTGTTTGTTACCAAAAACAATATTAAATCCGACAGCAAAATTGAAACGATCGGTTTTATAAGGTACTTTTGAAATTGATGGACTGCCTGCCACAGACCCACCTGATGGGTTTAATAACCCAAATGATAATGGTGTTTGCAATGGTGTGTAATTAAGGGGTATATAATCAGCACTTACAAATGTGTTGATAAATCCAATCCGGATACCAAGAGCAGCTCCAATATTACTGGCTTTACCATTGAATAGGGAGTAAGATATGGAACCATTAAACCAATTCGTTGGGCGAACGTTGAACGCAGCAGTAACATCCTGATACAAATCTTTGCCATAAAATAGCGATGATGATAAAAGTCCGATGCTGAATGAATTATTCCAGAAAGCATATTCAGCACTGAGGTTTGCAGTTGGACTTAAGCTCGTTTGAAAAGGCTTACTTAAACTATCAATCTGAATAGTTTTGTAAATATCTTTGGCAAGGTTAAATGTGAATGAATTTGATTGAACCCCATTTAAAATATCGTTAAACGAAAAATTGCTCACTGATGACGACTGATAATCGGCATTAATATTCATTTGATTTATGTTTTTAGTCCACGAAATAAATCCCAAATCGTTAACAGCTGCGCCTATAGTTAGAAAATGAAACGGTCTGTAAATAACTCCTACATCAACAGCGCCACCCATGCCAGCAGGTTTAAAAATATTAGCTCCTTGATAATCAATGTATGAAGATTTTGTATCCGTATTAAAATTCAATTTCAACTGATCGATGCCCGAGTTAATTTCAAAGCGACTAAAAGTTGTTGTTGATGTGCCTAATCCATGCAAATACTTTAGCTTTACACCTACCGACCATTTTTCGTTAATCAAACGTGAATAACCCACAGAGCCCTCGAGATAGGCATTCAAGCCAATGCTAAATTTTTGCAAATCCAGTACATTGTTGTACAACTGCGGATTGCCATTTACATCATTTACATTTCCGAACAAAGCAAATTTAAACAAGTCTTTTGGTAATCCTAATCGAAGTGATGATTTTGCCGTAGCATTAAAGTTCCAATAAGAGTTTTTATGTCGAAACCCAAACCCGATTAAATTAATTTGTGCATCGGTATGCAGCAGGGTAACAGGTTTTATTGTGTTAAATAAATCGGTTTTTGACAATACCAATGAGCTAACTGTGAATGAATTATTACCAAAACCAACCTGAGTGAAACCTGTAATTGGCAATCCCAAATAAAAACTGCTTAAGGGTTGAATGGCTGGATTGAAAGTATGACGAACTGGCGTATTCTCGAGAAAATATAAGGTTTGAACAGTTTGTCCTTGTATCGAAACAGGAACAAAGATGCATGCCAGCAAACAGAACAATATTGTATTTATTTTAGTCAAAGTAACTGAATTGTTTAGTCGTTATAATAAATTGAGTTGCCTGCGCTATAATTTGAAAAATGCTTTAATTAAACTTAAGGAGCTGATCACTTTTTAAATATACTCCCACCTTTATTTTGAAGTTATTTTTAGGTTGAAGTGCAATTTTTCGATTCGCTTCGTTTTCTACCGAAAATGTATAAGCAATACTTTTAGTGTCTTTTAGTAGCGTGATTTGCGTTTTCTCAAAAATATAGTTCAAGTCCGACACAGTTTTTGAATTATTCAGAACCGTGCCATCGACGTTAATTTCTGGTGCCTTAATTGTGTCAGCATGCACGTTAAGTCCTTGAATGGGTTG
Organism: Porphyromonadaceae bacterium CG2_30_38_12; assembly: GCA_001873635.1. GTDB lineage: Bacteria > Bacteroidota > Bacteroidia > Bacteroidales > Paludibacteraceae > Paludibacter. The sequence continues at coordinate 19,185 of MNZK01000075.1, forward strand.
ATTGCTATTGTCTAAAAATTGTAACGAAATAATTCCTTTAACTGGTAATCCATTGCTCACTTGGAGCATTAATTGCACTTTCTGAATAACATCTGCATTTAAAATGCTATCTAAGTTTAAGTTGCGCAACGTGTCGCTGAGCATGAAGCTACTGCCAGCATTTAGTCGTAAAGGTACTTTAATGCCCATCATTGCTTTTATCGAGGCATTTGGTACAATAAAATCAGGCTTGTCAGCCAGTGTGCGTACATTGGAAACCTTGAATCTGTAGTTTAGCCGGTCGGGCAATGGATAAGTGTCAAAAAAATGTGCTATTTCGCCATTAGCAGCTTCGTGATTCAAAATTAAATGTGTTGTAACCGGTGGGTCGAGATAATTTAATACGCGATCTAAAGTGCGTTGCGTTACATTCGACCCATTAAATTTTGCATATACTTGTGTGGCAGCAGAGTCAGTGCTTCGGTATGCTTTAATTTCGTCTACAAGTAAACCTAATTTTATTCCTACGCTGTTTTCAAAATCTAAGGATACTTCTGGCTCTGCTAATTTGAAAATACCAGTTTGTGGAAGTAATGAAGTATATTCTGTCAAATCCACAATTTTGTTATCGAGCCCATCGCCTATTTTTGGGGTGAAAAATCCATAAATGACGCTTGATTTTATTTCCGAAAACATAACATTAATTTCAATCTTTGAACTTAAAAGTAGTGGAGTAGGTAACGTACTGGGATTAACCTCCACTTCAACATGAACTGGAAGCATAGAAGTGCCCCCAGCAGTATTTAAGGTAAACGCATTCAAAATCTCTGACTGATTTACCGACAGTGCAGTAGGGGAAATTCGTATTGAACTGGCGCCGTTTTTAAATTTGAATCTGTTATTCTGAAATGTAATTATTATTTTTATATCAGAAGCTTGTAAATCTATGTCGGTAATATCAATTCTATAATTAATTTTAGCCGACTTAACTACGCTCGAATCAATGCGTTGCTGCGTAATGTCTGTATTAATTCCCAAGTCTAAATTGTCGTCGAAAGGAATACTTAACGGACCGCTTATGAATGGAGATGCTAAAATTATACCAGGATAAAACTCTTTTTTTATTGGAATAATATTATTCCCTAAGTTGGAAACTTCTTTGTATCTCCATAGTAAAGTGTCATTGTAAACGACATAAATATTATCCGTATCGCTACTTATGAAATTGATTGAATCAAAATGTGCAAGAATATCTTTTAGCGAAAGTGAGTCTTGCCCAATGGGAATTATGTAAGCTTGTCCGTTGGTTAAATTGTTTAAGCCCTGATTCCAATCAAGATCAGTGGTACATGAAAATGTAAACT
>MNZK01000009.1 GCA_001873635.1 Porphyromonadaceae bacterium CG2_30_38_12
TTCATATACTTTATCTAATAATCATTTAGAAGTCTTTTTTCAATTAAAAGAATTAGATGTTCGTAATGAAATTATTGTTCCATTAAGCTATGGACTTAATCCGATTGATTATCCTCAATTAATCGAAATTGGTGAAGAGTTTTTTGAAAATAGATTTTACCCTATAACTGAATTTATGCCATTTAACGACTATAACACTTTGCTTAAAAAGTCAAAAGTGGCTATTTTTAATCACATAAGACAACAGGCAGTTTTTAATGTCATTATGATGCTATGGCAAGGAGCAAAAGTTTTTTTGAGTGATAAATCACCTGTATATTCCTTTTTTAAAAGTAAAGGGGCAATTGTTTTTTCAATAGAAAATGAATTGACAATTGAAAATATTAACAATAAACTGACAGTTGAACAAATAATGAAAAATAGAAATATTGTATACCAGAGATACTCTACAGAAGCAATTGAAAGAACAAACATGGAAACAATTCAATTCTTGATTCAAAAAGTTCAAAACAATAAAAATATCAAAAATGACTAATTCTCTTTCCCCCATAGTTGTCTTTGTTTATAATCGTCCCGAGCATACCTTGCAAACATTATCGGCGTTGAAAAATAATGATTTAGCAGACAAGTCTGTACTATATATTTATGCTGATGGAGCAAAAAACAATGCTACTGATGAACAAATTGCAAAAATCAATGAAGTTCGTAGTGTAATACGTTCAGAACAATGGTGCAAAGAAGTTAATATAATAGAATCAGATATAAATAAAGGTCTTGCCGATTCGATTATTGGAGGTGTTACTGAGGTTGTAAATAAGCATGTTAAAGTTATTGTGCTTGAAGATGACATTGTAACATCGCGTGGATTTCTGAAATATATGAATGATGCTTTGCAGATGTACGAACAAGAAGAAGCTGTTATGCACATTTCGGGCTTTATGTATCCTTCTAAAAAGGCAAAACTACCTGAAACATTTTTTTATCCATTACCTTATCCTGGTGGAGGCTGGGCAACTTGGAGTAGAGCATGGAAGAATTATAATAATGACACTGAATTTCTTTGGAACTATTTTGAATCTAAAAAACTGTGGAATGAATTTAATACAGCCGGTGGTAAATACTTCCAAGAACAGTTAGAAATGAATAGAACAGGCGCCTTAAAAACATGGTTTGTGAAGTGGCATGGGAGTGTTTTAATTAAAAATGGATTAACATTATTTCCAAATAAATCATTGATCTTCAATTCAGGTTTTGATGGTTCAGGAGTTCATTGTGGCTCCACTGATGAATTTAATGGAGAAGTGATTGAATATGTAAATGTAAAGAAAGAAAAAATTGAAGTTTCTAATAAAGCTAAAAAAATTATTATTGAGTTTTATCAAGGTAAACCGGATAGCATAATAATCAAGTTTAAACGAGTATTAAAGTATAATCTTATCAAAAGACCCAAAAAACTCATTAAAAAAATTGGTCGTAAGCTATTGCGTTATTTCTATCCACAACTGAATCAATTAAATAGATTGGTGGATATGGCAAATGAAGTAAGTTCGATGCGAGCTATTAGCAGTGGGGATTATAACAATACGATTGATGCTACAGCTTCGTGCTTTCATCCTTATCATATAGTCAATTCTTTAATAGGGAGTTACACTTACATTGCCATCAACTCGACTATCAACAACACCACTATTGGCAAGTTTTGTTCCATTGGGCCAAATTTGATTTGTGGTTGGGGCATTCATCCTACCAATGGTATCAGCACTGCTCCTATGTTTTATTCCACTTTGAAACAAAATGGAATAACATTTTCCGATGTAGATAAAATTCAGGAATTAAAGCCAATTACAATTGGTAACGATGTATTTATTGGAGCGAATGTAACCATTTTGGATGGCGTAACTATTGGCGATGGTGCTGTGATAGGTGCAGGTGCAGTAGTCTCGAAAGATATACCGCCTTATGCAATAGCAGTAGGATGTCCTATCCGTATTGTAAGATACCGATTAGAACCCGAGCAAATAGATAAGCTGCTGAAAATTAACTGGTGGGAATTCGACGAGGATAGATTAAAAGATGTGGAGCAACTATTTTTTGAAGTAAATGAGTTTATTGAAAAATATGAAAAATAACTTATTAAAGCTAAAGTCGCTTATAGTAAGCAATGTTTTGTTAGGTTTTATTGTAGTTATTCTATTGTTTATGCACTACAATATTCCATCTAAAGTATTGATGGCTTTTGACTCCAATCAATCAATCAATCAAACAATCAATCAGATAGACACTATACAACCTGAGAAAACTTACCTATTGAGCTATTTTGATTTTCATTACAAAACAGAAACTCAAAATCCTAAGATAATCATGTTGGGCAATTCAATAATTCGACATGCCAATTGGGTCGATTTATTAGTTAGAAAAGATGTAATAAACAGAGGAATTTCTGGAGATAATCTTTCAGGGATGTGCGATAGATTGAAATATTTGAAAGATAAAAATGCAAAGATTTTCAGTTTTGAACACAATGCTAAAAAATTATGCCGTTACACAAAAAATTGATGTAATAGATTTGAATCCAATAATAGCTGATAAGAATCAGGTATTATTAGACAAATATACTACTGATGGAGTTCATATAAATGATTTGGGTTATAAGCTTTGGTCTGATGAAATTAAAAGAAAACTGAGAAAATATAAAATTTAACATAGTATTTGTAACTAAAGAATTGAAATGACCCTCTCCACCCTCACCATTCCCCGCAACAACGCTGCTTGACTTTGCCCAAGAGGGTGGCTCGCAGAGCCTCACACGGCAAACCTATACCGATTTTGAGTATATCGTTATCGATGGTGCAAGTACCGACGGAGATGTGCTTTAGCTAAATGGAAATAAAATTATTATAAACAAATGAAACAAATACCAACATCCGAATCCGACCAAATTGAATTCAAAACATCTTTCAACGAAGATGTTATTGTTTCGTTGGTGGCTTTTGCTAACACCAAGGGCGGCAGCGTGTATGTCGGTATAGCTGACAATGGAAAAATAATTGGTGTTACTTTATCCGCAGAAAGTGTACAACAATGGGTAAATAGTATTAAAAGTAAAACTGTGCCGTCACTAATGCCCGATGTTGAGGTGCTCGAAATTAATGGTAAACAGATAGTTGCAATTCGTATCATCGAATATCCCGTAAAACCACTTTCGGTACAAGGCAAATACTACCGTCGCATTCAAAATTCAAATCATTTGATGAGTGCTTCCGAAGTTTCAGATTGTTATATGCAATCGATGCAATACTCTTGGGATTCGTATTTACACACTGGCTCGTCGATTAAAGATTTAGATCCATTACGAATTAGGAAGTTTATAAATCGGCTAAATGAAAAGGGACGAATTAATTTAGACGGCTCCGATATAGAAATACTTCAAAAGCTGAAGCTTATCAAAGATAACAAGCCTACCAATGCTGCAATTTTGTTGTTTGCCAAAGACCCTTTGATGTACGACGTACATGCCGGACGATTGAAAACGCCCGATATGATACTCGACGACCGTATTATTCGCAATACACTTTTCGAAGCTGTGGATGAAACAATGCGCTATATTATTAGTCATCTTAAGGTGGCGTACGAAATATCGGACGAAACTGTTCGCACAACCACACAACGTACCGAAATTTTTGAATATCCGCTCGATGCTTTACGCGAATTGGTGCTCAATGCTATTATTCACCGCAAATACAATAGCACCGTTGATATTCAGATTAAAATTTTCGACAACAAAATAACCATTTTCAATCCTGGTGGTTTGTATGGTAATATTACTATTGAAGACTTAAATAGAGACGATTATCAGGCATCGGCACGAAATAAACTGATAGTTGAAGCTTTTTATTTAACTGGTGATATTGAAAAATATGGCACAGGCTATCAGCGTATACGTAAGGCTGTGGCCAATTATCCTACCATGAAATTTATTTACCGTGAAACTCAAGGTGGATATATTGCTGAATTGACGTATGAACAGCAAAAAAACAAGCAAAATAAAATTGAAGATATTGGTGAAGATGATGGTTTAACAATTAAAGATATTGAAAAAGGCAAGAAAAGGGCAAGAAAAGGGCAAGAAAGGGAACAAGAAAGGGAACAAGAAAAGGAACAAGAAAGGGAACAAGAAATTAGTACATATATAATTAAACTTGTAGAAAAAATGGAAGATAAATCATGGTCGGTAACCAACTTAATGGCAGTTTTAAATCTAACCAGTAGAAGAAATTTTCTTTACACCTATTTATATCCAGCAATTAGATCTGGCTTTGTGTCCATGCTTTATCCTGAAAACCCTACACATCGTAATCAGAAATACTATCTAACTACGAAAGCAAAAAAAATCTATTTCAGCAAATGAATCCAAAACTCTCCATTATCACCACTCCCCGCAACAACGCTGCTTGACTTTGCCCAAGAGGGTGGCTCGCAGAGCCTCATACGAGCAAGTAAGGTATTCTACAAGAAAATAGAACGCAAATTTATGCAAATCAGAACTAAATTTGTATTTATCAGCTTTTTAATTGCTGGTTACATTTTATCAACTCGATTTGCAAAAAAATGCGTTTTACAGGCGAAAGCCTGTTTTCTTTTTTTTTGAAAAACAGGCTATTTATTTAAAGCTTTTTTTATCAGCAATGGAATGTCTATTGGCAAGCGAGCCACAGGGACTCCAACGGCTTCAAAAGCAGCAATTTTTTCGGCAGCAGTACCACTACCACTCGAAATGATAGCACCCGCATGTCCCATCCGTTTGCCGGCAGGTGCAGTTTGTCCGGCAATAAATGCCACAACAGGTTTGGTAACGTGCTTTTTGATATACTGAGCAGCGCGCTCTTCGGCGTCGCCACCAATTTCGCCAATGAGTACAATAGCTTCCGTCTGCGGGTCGTCCTGATAAAGTTGCAACAACTCTTGGAAATAAAGCCCAGCAACTGGATCGCCACCGATACCAACGCAGGTACTCTGACCCAAATCGTATTGCGAAAGCAAGCTTACCATTAAATAGGTTAAGGTGCCGCTACGGCTTATTAATCCCACGTTACCTTTTTTGAAAATATCCACAGGTAAAATACCAATCATCGATTCGCCAGGGGTAATTAATCCAGGGCAATTGGCACCAATAAGTTGCACGCCTTTTTTCTTGAGGTAAGCCGTAGCCTTTACCATATCCAAGGTTGGAACTCCTTCGGAGATGCAAACAACCAATTTAATGCCACCTTCGGCAGCTTCCAAAATGGCATCGGCAGCATAAGGAGCAGGAATAAAGATCACAGAGGTGTCGGCACCCGTAGCAGCTACGGCATCGGCTACTGTGTTGAAAACAGGCACATTATGTACGCTTTGACCAGCTTTGCCCGGCGATACGCCAGCTACGATATTGGTACCATAATCTACCATTTTGCCCGTGTGGAAACTACCATCACGTCCGGTAATACCCTGCACAAGAACTTTTGTATTTTTATTTATTAGAATGCTCATAATATTTTAATGTGATAATGTGATAATGTGATAATGTGATAATGAGATAATTTAGCAATGAAAAAACTTGTTTGTTAGTTTACAAGAGAAATAGCTTTTTGTGCTGCTTCGCTAAGCGAATTTACGGTAGGCAAATTCTTTGCTTTGATTATTTTCAAACCCTCTTCGGCATTAGTTCCCGAAAGCCGTATTACAATTGGAATTTTAACATTCAACTGATCCAAAGCTGTTACTAATCCTTTGGCAACATCGTCGCAACGCGTGATGCCACCAAAAATATTAATCATAATTACCTTTACATTTTTATCAGACATCAATAAGTTCATCGCGTCAATTACTTTTTGAGGATTGGAGCTACCACCAATATCTAAAAAGTTGGCAGGGCTTCCGCCAAAATGCTTAATCACATCCATGGTTGCCATAGCCAAGCCAGCACCATTCACCATGCAGCCAATGTTTCCATCCAAGCGAATGTACGTTAAGCCACTCGCTTTTGCTGCAATTTCTTTTTTCTCGTCTTCGGTAGGCTCGTTTAGTTTTTCAATTTCCGCCTGACGGTACAACGCATTGTCATCAAAATTCATTTTACCATCGATTGCCGAAAGCGCATCATTATTGGTTACTACCAACGGATTAATTTCAACAATGGAGGCATCTGTATCCATGAAAATACGGTACAGCTTTTTGAAAATATCAGCCGCTTGTTTTACCTGAGCTATATCCGAAAATAGCTTAAAAGCAATTTTGCGCGCCATAAAATCAGTCATACCCAAATCAGGGTCAATCGGTATTTTATGAATCGCATCGGGATTAACTTTGGCAACCTCCTCAATTTCCACTCCACCTTCAGCACTTGCCATAAACAAAACTGACTTAGTGTTGCGGTCAATGGTTAACCCTACATAATATTCTTTTTTAATGTCAACCGCATCGGCTACCAATACTTTTTCTACGGTACAGCCTTTGATGTCCATACCTAAAATTTGCTTGGCAGCACTAACAGCATCTTCCGTTGTGCGGGCAAGTTTCACACCACCTGCTTTGCCGCGACCTCCAACCAATACTTGTGCTTTAACAACCGTCATGCGGTTCATTTTTTTGGCAGCAGCTTCTACTTCCTCTACTGTGTAGCATAAAATGTCGTCCGGTACAGGAATCCCATATTCTCGGAACAGCTGACGTGCTTGATACTCGTGAATCTTCATTAGCGTTCTTTTTTTAAAATTTATGTTTAAGAATTTATTTTATTTAGAATTTAGCTTTTTAAATATTTTGCAAGATATGCATTCCAAATCAATTGTAATCTAATTTTTGTAATAAAATCAGAATTGTTCACATTTGATAAACATCCTTATCCAATCAAATGCATTAACAGAATTGAACTGTTCTTGTTTATGCAAATTTTAAGTTACTATTATTTTTAGCACAGATTTAACATTAGCTACATTATAACGGCAAATCCCATTTTCAGTAAATATCACTTGATGCCATTTTTCACTAAAATTCGTATCTTTGCACTCCAAATTCAATTTAAATTGGAAAAATATAAAAAATGAGCTTAGAATCCAAAATTCAATTTATTGTATCCCAGTCTGTTCTATCGTTATACAAAATAGAAACAGAAGCATCGCACATTCAGATTCAGAAAACAAAAAAAGAGTTTGAAGGCGACCTTACTGTCGTTGTTTTTCCATTTGTAAAAGCAGCTCGCAAATCGCCCGAAGCCACAGGGCAAGAAATTGGGGCACTTATTTGCCAGCAAAATCCATTGGTAACAAGCTTTAATGTTATTAAAGGGTTTCTGAACCTTACCATTAGCAAAACATATTGGCTCGACACACTGACCGAAATATTCGAAAATCATAGTTATGGGATAAAGCTCCCCACTGCCGATTCGGATATCATGATGATTGAATACTCTTCGCCAAACACCAACAAGCCCCTTCATTTAGGACACATACGCAATAATTTATTAGGTTTTAGTATTTCCGAAATTCAAAAAGCAAACGGTTGGCAGGTTGTGAAAACAAACATTGTGAACGACCGAGGTATTCATATTTGCAAATCCATGTTGGCTTGGCAAAAATTTGGTAATGCCGAGACGCCACAAAGCACAGGGATGAAAGGCGACCACTTGGTAGGGAAGTATTATGTGGTTTTTGATCAAGCGTACAAAGTACAAATTGCTGAACTTATTGAAAAAGGGGCTACCGAAGATGAGGCAAAAAAAAATGCTCCGCTCATAGTTGAAGCACAGCAAATGCTTCTTGCCTGGGAACGTAACGACCCTCAGGTTCGTCAGTTGTGGGAAACTATGAATGGCTGGGTGTATGCCGGTTTCGACCAAACCTACATACGTATGGGCGTAAATTTTGATAAAATTTACTACGAATCAGAAACCTATCTCATTGGGAAGGAGGAAGTGGAACGTGGCGTTCGTGAAAACGAGTTTTATGTTCGCCCCGACAAATCGGTGTGGGCTGACCTTACGAGCAAGGGCTTGGACGAAAAACTGTTGCTTCGTGCCGATGGTACTTCCGTTTATATGACGCAGGACATAGGAACTGCAAAGCTCCGATATGATGATTATGATATAAAAAAAATGGTTTATGTGGTTGGTAATGAGCAAAATTACCATTTTCAGGTGCTATCCCTTTTGTTAGATAAACTAGGATATAGCTGGGGAAATGACTTGGTGCACTTTTCGTATGGTATGGTAGAGTTGCCCGAAGGCAAAATGAAAAGCCGCGAAGGAACCGTAGTTGATGCCGACGACCTTATGGCCGAAATGATTGATACCGCCCGCGACACCGCCATCGAATTAGGTAAATTGGAACAATGTACGTCGCAAGAAATTGCCGAAGTAGCTCGCATAGTTGGTTTGGGAGCATTGAAGTACTTCATTTTGAAAGTCGATCCACGCAAAAATATGACTTTCAATCCACGTGAATCTATTGACTTTAATGGCAATACCGGGCCATTCATTCAATATACACATGCCCGTATAAAATCTGTGTTGCGCAAAGCAGTCGAGCAACATATCGACTTTGGAACGAAAATTGATAACACGCTTTTAATTTCTGAAAAAGAAACAAATCTGATTCAATTACTAACTGATTTTCCTTCTGTAATCAAGCAAGCTGGCGACGAATTTAGTCCTGCACTTGTGGCTAATTACTGCTACGAATTGGTAAAAGAGTTTAATCAATTCTACCATGATTTTTCTATTTTGAAAGAAGAGAACGAAGCGCTTAAGAAATTCAGATTGCAATTGGCTGCATCCGTAGCCAACGTTGTGAAAATAGCAATGGGTTTGCTTGGTATTGAAGTTCCCGAAAGGATGTGATAACATTTAAATAAAAACTTTTATGAAATCAAAACTTACTCAAAAACTCCTCGCAGTTATCCTGCTAATATTCGTTTTTGCATCCTGTAAATCAGGCTACAATGCTTATAAAAAGGGTGATTATTTTCAAGCTGCTGTAGAAAGTGTGGCTATGCTCAAAAAATCGCCAACCAGTGATAAAGCTGCGTATGTATTATCCAAAACTTACCCTTTGGCACAGCAAACTGCTCTGCGTGAGATAGAAAACGCGAAGCTTAGTAACACGCCAAACAACTATGAAAGTATTGTTAGTAAGTATGAAAATTTGAATAATTTAGCCGAGAACATTTACCACTGTCCCAAAGCGTTGGAAATTATTTCCAAGCCTGCTGAATATCAAACCGAACTTGCCGATGCGCGCCAGCAAGCCGCCTCTCAAGTGTATGATTTGGGCTTAAAAGCTTACAACATAGGCACTTTCAGCGAAGCCCGCAATGCATACCAATACTTTACCCGCGTTAACAAGTATGTATATGGCTATCAGGATGTACTCACACTGCTCGAGGATGCGCGTTATAAAGCAACCCTACGGGTGATGTTCGAAAAACCAGTCATTGGTTTGAGATACCAACTTTCAGCCGATTTTTTTAGCTCGAATATAATTACAGATATTAGCAAATACTTCGAAAACAGGTTAATACGTTTTTATAATTATGAATCAAAAGGTAACAACACAGCCATTAAACCACACCAATATTTGGTTCTCAATTTCGAGGATTTCAGTATTGGAAATGTTCGCGATAGCAAAAATAGCATTGACCTGAAACGCGACAGTGTGAAAGTTGGCAGTGCTACTATAGAAGGTAAAAAAGTGGATGTTTATAACACGGTTACTGCCAAGCTCATCACCTACCGGCGTGAAATACTTTCGAGAGGGATACTGAGCGTACGCATTTACGACGAAAACAACAGCCTGATAGAACAACGAAATTTTAGTGGTCAATACGTATGGCAAACGAATTGGGCGAACTTTAATGGTGATGAGCGTGCACTCAATGCCGAGCAAAAGAAAATGTGCAAGCAATCGCAACCTTTGTTGCCACCATCGGAACAGGATTTGTTTGTGCAATTCACCAAACCCATTTATTCACAAGCCTTTGGTTATATTCGCCAATTCTACAACAAATATTAAGCTTTCTCAACATAAAGCTGACTATTTTCATAACGCATTACTTGTACGGGTGTTCCTTTTTCGGTAAAGCCATCTAAAGAAACTGCATCATACACTTTGCCTTCAAAAATCACTTTCCCCGAAGGTCGAAGCACTGTATATGCAGTTGCTTTTTGATGCACCATAGCTGCTATGTCCTGACTCACGCCAGTAAAACCATCGTCTTTGCTGAGCGTCTTTTCGAGCGCAAGCCGTTTGAAGATACCCAAAGAGCCAATTTTATTACTCATGTAAATAATAAACAGAATGCCTGCAACCATGCCACCAATCACCCTTAGCAGGGCATTGCTTATTGATTTTGTAGGCACAAGCCCAAAATCAAATTCCACATTGTTGAGCATACTCAATACCAAACCCGAAATAACGAGTGTGATACCCGAAATGCCCGCAATACCGAACCCAGGTATAACAAATAATTCCAATGCAACCAACACAAGTCCGATGATAAAAATAAGTATTTCCCAATTAGCAGCAAGCCCATCCATATATAAAGGTGCAAAATACAAAATTGCTGCAGTGATAGCCAACCCCAAAGGAAAACCAATTCCTGGCGTTTGTAACTCAAAATAGATGCCACCTAAAATAAGCATAATCAATATGCCCTGCAAAACCGAACTCATAAGATATCCTTTAATATTATCCCATGTGGAAGGCTTATATTTCAAAATTTGATAGTTTGAAATCAGCATTTTTTGCTTAATCACCTCCGGAATGCTTTCAGCTATGCCCTCACAATAATTATTCTTTACAGCCTCCAAGGCTGTAAAAGTCAAAATTTTTCCAGAATCAACAACGCCTGGCACTACGGTACGCTCATCCACCATGGCTTCGGCTATCAAGGGCTCACGCCGCCAGCGTATGGTTGTATCTCCCTTGTTTATAATGGTATCTTTGCCATGCGATTCTGCTGTAGAGCGCATTATTGCTCGCATGTATGACTGATACTTATCAGGCAGTTTTTCCCCTCGTTGATTCACTACGGTGGCAGCCCCAATGTTTGCACCCTGACGCATGAATATTTTGTCGCAAGCAATAGCAATCAATGCTCCTGCCGATGCAGCATTATTATCAATAAATACATACACCGGAAGCTTTGAGTTCAGTATCGTAGTTCGAATCGAATCGGCATATTCTAATTCGCCCCCATAGGTATTCATATTTATAAAAATAAGCTCAGAACCATTGTCCCTCGCTTCGCGAAATCCATGCTGAACATGAAGCCAGGCAGTGCTCGAAATTTCCTTTTTTAAGTCAATCTGAAAAATCTTACGAGTAGGTAATGCTTGTAAATTTTGAAATATTGTAACAAATACAAATGTTAAACAAATATAAACAATTGTTTTTTTCATAAATATATTTTTAATATCTATTTTGAATAAATAAAATAATGCTACCTTTGTAACGAAATTAAAACAAAATAGTTTCAAAAGCGCTCTTTAATTTGAATTATTCAGTATAGACAGCTGACAATCAAATACTTATTTCTTTACATTAGTTTTTTCAAAATAATTTTAGCTATCGGATTTACGAATCCCATAGAAAATCACTCACACGTATAAAATTTGAAAAGTATGAAAAACGTACAAATTGTAAATGAATTGGTAGCCTTACAAAACAACATGCGAAACTTTGCTTTTTCACTCACACTCAATAGGGATGAAGCAGAAGATTTGTTGCAAGATACCACTTTAAAAGTATTAGACAATCAGGAAAAGTTTACTGACAACGTTAATTTCAAAGGCTGGGTACTAACCATAATGAAGAACATCTTCATTAATAACTATCGAAAAATTGTTCGTAACCAAACCGTTGTTGACAAAACAGAGGACTTGTATCATTTGAATTTACCACAAAATTCTGGGTTTGATAGTCCCGAAGGCTCTTATGCCATTGGTGAAATTACTAAAACCATTGATTCTTTTGCCGATGAATATCGTATTCCATTTTCCATGCATGTGCAAGGATTCAAATACGAAGAAATAGCGCAAACTATGAGTTTGCCTATCGGAACGGTGAAAAGTAGAATTTTCTTAGCTCGCAAACGACTACAAGAGCAATTGAAAGATTACCGCGAATAAAAAGCTTTCAGCATAATCGGTGTGTAATAGAACTCTTAATTATTTTTGATGCGATACATAAATTGATTCATAACATATTTTATAATAAAGCCGTAGAACATTCTTCGGCTTTTTTTTGTTTAATTTTTTGAATATAAAAAATAATGTAAATTATTAAAATACAAACTATTATGAATACAGCAATCGTGATGCTTGGTTCAAATTACAACAAAGAAGACAACATAGAAATAGCCAAAGCAAAACTCAACGAGTACTTTGAAATACTACGCGAAAGCTCCCTGATGCACACAGAACCAATAGGCCAAAAATACAAAACGAAATTTCTAAATCAAGCTGTTCAACTTTTTTCTGATGAATCGGCTCGCGACACAATCAGACATTTTAAAAATATAGAAAATGATTTGGGTCGATCGGCACAAACAAATATAGCAGGAGTTGTTCCTATTGATATTGATTTGATTTTCTGGAATGGTAAACAAAAACGAAGCGACTACGATAAATACGATTTTGTAAAACAATGTGTGGATGAAATCATTGATCGTTCAAAGTTTAAAATTCAGGACTAAAAAAATGAAAAACATACAATTTATTCTTCTAATGCTCATTGCAATGAGTCAAATTGCATGCAGCCAAAACAAAAAAAACATGAAATATAACACATTAACACCCCAAGAAGCCAGTGTGATTTTGTACAAAGGCACCGAACGTCCTTTCACAGGCGAGTATGTAAACACCAAGGAAGCAGGAACTTATATCTGTCGCCAATGCGAAGCAGCTTTATATCGCTCCGAATCAAAATTTGAGTCGGAATGTGGGTGGCCCAGCTTCGATGATGAGATTAAAGGCGCTGTAACACGAATACGCGATGCCGATGGTAGTCGAACAGAGATTGTCTGTGCTAACTGTGGTGGGCATTTAGGACATGTATTTCGTGGCGAACAGTTTACTGCAAAAAATACCCGCCATTGCGTCAATTCCATTTCGATGAAATTTATACCTGATGTGCAGCCTAAAACCGAGAAAGCTTACTTTGCATCGGGCTGTTTTTGGGGAACCGAATACCATTTTATGAAAAAAATAGGTGTCATTGAAACAACCGTTGGATATATGGGTGGGCATGTGGACAACCCAACTTATCGGGAGGTTTGCGGCGGAAACACAGGACATGTAGAAACCACCGAGGTGACTTTTGATCCAAGCAAAACAAGTTACGAGGATTTAGTGAAATTATATTACGAAACCCATAATTTTGAACAAGTTGGCGGACAGGGTCCTGATATAGGAAAGCAATACCAATCAGTTGTATTTTACACAAACTTACAGCAAAAAGAATTGATCGAAAAATACATACAGATACTTAAAACCAAAGGGTTCAAACCAGCAACTTTAATTTTTGAAGCACCCAAATTTTGGCCAGCCGAAGATTATCACCAAGAGTATTATGATAAAAAAAATGGCACACCTTATTGCCACATTTACAGAAAAATATTTTAAAATAAAAGCGCCGTCTTTTTTGTTTCATCCTCTATGTGCAAAATCATTTAAAAGCCTCAAAACATATAATTTTTTGAATACAAATTCATAAAAATCAATTTTTTATAAAAAAAAAAGACCCAAATGTTTTTTAATCAGAATAAAAGCAATATATTTGCAGTCCGTTTTTAGAAAACAAAAAAAGTATTCAATCATATATTAATTAACAAGTTAAAAAAAACTCACTAAAATGACAAAAGCAGATATCGTAAACGAAATTGCTAAAAACACTGGGCTTGACAAAGCCGATGTTTTAAAAACTGTTGAATCTTTTATGGAAGTGGTTAAAGTATCACTTTCCAAAAACGACAACGTATATCTTAGAGGATTTGGTAGCTTTATTGTAAAGCAACGTGCTAAAAAAACTGCCCGTAACATTTCAAAAAACACGACAATTATTATTCCTGCACACAACATTCCTTCATTTAAACCTGCAAAGACATTTGTTAGTGACGTTAAATAATTTTTAAACTTAAAATAAAACACAAAAATGCCAAGCGGTAAAAAAAGAAAAAGACATAAAATGTCAACGCACAAGCGTAAAAAAAGACTAAAAAAGAATAGACATAAAAAGAAATAGTCTGAATCAAGGTGGTCTTTAATAATTAAAGTCCAAGAAAACAAACTTTTAAGCTTTATCTTGGCTTTTAAGTTTGTTTTTTTTTATAATAAAAACAAAAACCAATAATCAAAAAAAAGTGAATAGCGAATTAGTAGTCGATGTACAACCATCCGAAATATCTATAGCGCTGCTCGAAGACAAAAAATTAGTAGAATTAAACCACGAAAGTCGCGAAGAGAGCTTCGCTGTGGGTAATATCTATTTGGGCAAAGTTCGAAAAATTATGCCTGGTTTGAATGCAGCATTCGTAGATGTAGGACACGAAAAAGATGCTTTTCTTCACTATCTTGACTTAGGTTCAAATTTCAATACCCTTTATCAATTTACAACGCAGATACTGAGCGACCGTAAAAAAGTACCTGCCATACAAAAAATTAAGCTTTTACCTGAGATAGACAAAAGCGGCTCCATTAATGATATTCTCAAAACAGGGCAGGACATATTGGTACAAGTAGCCAAAGAGCCTATATCTACCAAAGGTCCTCGATTGACAGCTGAGATATCCATTGCTGGCAGATTTTTAGTTCTTATCCCTTTTGCCGACAAAGTTTCTGTTTCGCAAAAAATAAGAACCGATGAAGAAAAAATGAGGCTCAAGCAACTCATTCAAAGTATTAAGCCAAAGGGATTTGGTGTGATAGTGCGAACAGTTGCCGAAGACAAAAAAGTAGCCGAACTCGATAACGAATTACGTATTTTAGTTAAACGTTGGGAGGAATCGGTTGTTAAAATTCAGCAAACAAAAGGAGTTTCACTCATTTTGGAAGAATTAGGTCGCACGGTTGGAATAATTAGAGATTTATTCAATATCAACTTTAAAAGTATCTATGTAAACAATCCGGAAATTTTCACCGAAATAAAAGATTATGTTGATTTGATAGCGCCAGAGCGAAAAGATATTGTGAAGCTGTACAAAGATGAGGCTCCAATATTTGATAACTTTGGAATTACAAAACAAATAAAATCATCGTTCGGAAAAACGGTTTCGTTCAAAAGTGGTGCTTACTTAATTATTGAACATACGGAAGCCCTACACGTGGTAGATGTAAACAGTGGTAATCGGTCGAAAAGCTCTGGCGGACAAGAAGGAAATGCATTGGACGTAAATCTGGCAGCTGCCGATGAAATAGCACGCCAATTGCGTTTGAGGGATATGGGCGGAATTATTGTTGTCGATTTTATTGACATGCACGAAAACGAGAACCGCCAAAAATTGTTCGATAGGATGCGCGACAAAATGGCCGATGACAGAGCAAAACACAATATTTTGCCTTTAAGCAAGTTTGGGTTAATGCAAATGACTCGCCAGCGGGTTCGTCCGGTTACTCACATTGATATTGAAGAAACTTGTCCCACATGTTTTGGAACAGGAAAAACAAAACCGTCAATATTATTTACTGACCAATTAGAATCTAAAATAGATCTCTTAGTCAATAAATTAAAAGTAAAAGAATTTATACTTCATTTACATCCTTATGTGGAAGCATACATTTCGAGAGGAATAATATCTATGAAATCGAAATGGAAATTGAAGTATGGTCGCGGCTGTAAAATCTTAGCATCGCAGCAAATAGGTTTTCTACAGTATAAGTTTTATGATAAAAAGGGAATTGAGATTAACCTACAAGAAGAAATAGAAAAGTTCGCGTGAAGGTTTAAATGCCCACTTCAAAAGTTGAAGTGGGCATTTTTTTATTAAATTGGATGACCAATCTCATAAAATATGTTATAAAACATACTTTTCGCAGAAATAAACGCTCTTACACTTGCAAGTGTAAAAATAACACTGTATCTTTGCATCGTGATTTTTTCATAGTATTAGATTTAAGGTTAACAAAAAGATTGGTAGATTACCGTGAGGTAAAGCTACCTTTCGCTTTTTATAGGGGTTATCTATTTTTTTTTAAAGCGATTTGTTGTTCACATAAAGGCTTATTGTTTGTAGAATCAGTGTAAATGAGCTATCTTTGCATCCGCAAATAATTAAAACATATAGTGGGAATGTAAGCCACAGCGATAATTAAATTTTGAAAGTTAGCAACTTATTAATTTAATTATTCAAAATAAATGCCTTTTTAGCTCAGTTGGTAGAGCAATTCATTCGTAATGAATAGGTCTGGGGTTCGAGTCCCCAAAAAGGCTCCATTTACTCCCCCGCTGCAATACACCCATCTCTTCAAAGGTAAAATTATAATTTACGAATCACACACATGAAAACAATTTCAATCGTAATTTCAGTTATTTTATTCAGTTTGTGCCTCCATGCACAAGAAACAACAAGCATAAACAAAGTACCTAAACAATATAGTTTAGAAGGAGGTTACCGAAATTTATTTTCAGTAATAGATAATGCCAACGCATTAAATGGAAACAAAGTAATGAACGGATATGGTTTTTTGTTTGATTATGCTTGGAAACTTAGTGGATTGAATGGCAAAAAACCTGGTGCATTTATTTCTGTCCCTATTGGATATAGTGTTTTATTACCTGCCAATGCTGCTTCAACACAAATGTCACTTTTAAGCTATGGATGGACTGTGAGACATGAACTTGCCGTTAATAAACCTTTAGTACCTTTTGTAGGTTACGGTTTGTTGCTCAACACGCTCAAAGATAAAGCTAGAGATGGCGGTGCGATGGGGCATCAAACTCAGTTTGAATTTGGATATAACCTAAATACGGCAACACGCTTAAAGTATTTTGCCAAAATAGCCTACAGTTACACGTCATTTCCACAGTTTGACTCTAACAAACGCATACATTATCAGTTTGCAGATCTTCGCGTTGGAGTTCGCTTTTAAAAACACAGGCTATGATTATCATGAAAGAACACGACAACACAGCAGTATTGCTCATTGATTGTCCCGACAAACCAGGCATATTGGCAGCTGTTACGGAGTTCATCAATCAGCACAAAGGCAATATTCTTTATTTAGACCAATATGTGAATAGGGAGGAAAAAGTTTTCTTTATGCGCGTTCAGTGGGATTTAACGAGTTTTGAAATTCCAAAAGAAAAAATTGAGGAGTATTTTTACAACCTTCTTGCCAAGAGGTTTGAAATGAATTTCAGGCTATATTTGTCCGATACCAAACCTCGTATGGCTATTTTCGTGTCCAAAATGTCGCATTGTCTTTACGATTTATTGTCGCGCTATGCTATGGGCGAATGGCATGTAGAAATTCCCGTGATTATCAGCAACCATCCTGACATGGAAGATGTTGCCAAACGTTTCGACATACCCTATTACTATTTACCCATTACCAAAGAAAATAAAGCCGAACAAGAAGCCAAACAATTGGAAATACTCCAACAAAACCAGATTACTTTTTGTGTGTTAGCTCGCTACATGCAAGTGCTTTCTGCCGATTTCATAAATCACTACCCAAACAAAATTATCAATATTCATCATTCTTTTCTGCCAGCATTTGCGGGAGCAAAGCCATACCATGCGGCGCATGCAAGAGGCGTAAAAATAATTGGCGCCACCAGCCATTATGTAACAACCGATTTGGATGCTGGACCCATTATTGAGCAAGGCGTGTCGCACATTTCGCACAAAGATAACGTTGATGAGTTGATACGTAAAGGACGCGATTTGGAAAAAATAGTTCTGTCGCATGCAGTAGAAAAACACATCGAGCGAAAAATTCTTGCGTATAAAAACCGTACCATCGTATTTCAATAAACACATGAAAACATACACCAATGTAAAAGACCTTGGCTCAATTACTGAGGCACTTAAAGAAGCTTTTGAAATTAAAAAAAATCGTTTTGCACACAAGTATCTGGGTGAAAATAAAACACTTCTTATGGTGTTTTTCAACTCTAGTTTGCGCACACGATTAAGTACACAAAAAGCGGGAATGAATTTGGGCATGAACACTATGGTTTTGGATATTCAGTCTGGAGCATGGAAGCTAGAAACAGAACGCGGTGTAGTTATGGATGGCGACAAACCGGAGCATATCTTGGAAGCAATACCTGTCATGGCAAGCTATTGTGATATTATTGGCGTTAGGGCTTTTGCTGGCTTGGTAGATAAGGCTTTTGATTATCAGGAAACAATTATAAATCAATTTATAGCCTATTCGGGCAAACCTGTATTTAGCATGGAGGCAGCCACAGGCCATCCCTTGCAAGCTTTTGCCGATTTGATAACCATCGAAGAATATAAAAAAACGGCACGTCCGAAAGTCGTCTTAACGTGGGCGCCACACCCAAAAGCATTGCCGCAAGCGGTGCCAAATTCATTTGCTGACTTTATGAACGAAGCCGATGTTGAGTTCGTCATCACGCATCCCGAGGGATACGAGCTGGCTCCGCAATTTGTACGTAATGCAGGTGTGGAGTATGACCAAATCAAAGCATTTGAAGGCGCTGATTTTATATACGCCAAAAACTGGTCGGCATACCAAGACCCACATTATGGCACAATACTGAGTACAGACCGCAGCTGGACGGTGAGCGACCGTCAAATGGCGGTAACACACGAAGCCCATTTTATGCATTGTCTGCCTGTTCGTCGCAACATGATTGTATCCGATAGCGTGATTGAAAATGCACAATCTTTAGTCATTCAGCAAGCTGCAAATCGTGAAATATCGGCACAAGTAGTGATAAAACGATTGTTAGAAAATACATTATGACCATAGAAGAAGTGATAGCGTCCATTCGCAACGTACCTGATTTCCCCAAACCAGGCATCCTATTTAAAGACATCACCACGGCTATGAAAGATGCCGAAGTGCTACATTACATTGCCGACGAACTTTACTATTACTACAAAGACAAAGGAATAACCAAGGTTGTAGGAGTGGAAAGTAGGGGGTTTGTATTAGGGAGCATTTTAGCCTATAAGCTTGGTGCAGGCTTTGTGTTGCTACGTAAACCAGGCAAATTGCCATCGGAAACGTATAAAGTAAATTACGCTTTGGAATATGGCACTGACTCTTTGGAAATTCATAAAGATGCTATTGAAGAGCATGATGTGGTTTTACTTCACGATGACTTGCTGGCTACTGGAGGTAGTGCTGGGGCAGCACTTAAACTACTCGAAATGTTTCGTCCAAAATCAGTGTTTGTGAGCTTCCTAATTGAACTCAAGTTTCTAAATGGACGAACACGATTATGCAACGTTGAAGACATACATGCATTGATAAAATTTGAATGAACACAGCGTCCAAAAAATATTGAATACTTCGATATTTTAAGAGCATTAGCTACCATTGCTGTCATTGTGATTCATGTGGATACGCCCGTGATGAAAATAAATTTTAACCGATATATGCCGTTTTGGACAATAGGATTACTCATTAATAATCTTGTTCGTTTTGCAGTCCCTATCTTCGTTGTGATAAGTGGTGCAACCTTACTCACAATTTGGACTATGGCACATCCGCTGCTGTCTGTACCGTATCCCTTCCGCTACCCCCATCTTTTGGGATTAAATTGACTCCATTATCTTTGTCGTAAAAAAGCAAAGATGACAAACAGATCAAAAATGAAGTACCGGGCAGCGTACAGCCAGATAGTCGAAGATTGGCTCAGTAGCGGTTTGAGCCGTACCGATTATAGTCGAGAGCATGGTTATCATCCCAATACCTTTGATGGTTGGATAAAGAAAATGAACCGACCGGCAGG
>MNZK01000011.1 GCA_001873635.1 Porphyromonadaceae bacterium CG2_30_38_12
CGTAAAATTGAGCCATATGGCGAGCCTGAGAAAAGTAAATATCAGCACGTTTTGCAAATGCATGACTACGAAAAACAGCCTCCGTTTCTGATTGCGTCTCACCAATCACAACAGGTGTATTTTCCTTTATTATGCCCGCTTTTTCGACAGCAATGGCTGTTAAAGTATTTCCCAGAAAAGCAACATGATCAAAACTTATGTTGGTAATGACCGATAAATCGGGTAGAATAACATTCGTGCTATCCAGCCGTCCGCCTAAACCGACTTCAATAATTGCCACATCCACCTGCTCCGATTGAAAATAACAAAAAGCCATCGCCATGGTGGCTTCAAAAAACGAGGGCTGTATGTCAGCAAAATCCGTAAGATGATTTTGAACAAAATCAACTACGTATTGCTTACGAATATCGGTGCCATTAACTTTTATACGCTCCGAGAAATCGACCAAATGAGGCGATGTATAAAGACCAACTTTGTAGCCTGCAGCCTGCAAGATAGCCGATAAAAAATGCGATACAGAACCTTTTCCATTCGTTCCGGCTACATGGATGGTTTTGTATGCTTGATGAGGATGCCCCAGAATTGCCATCATGCGCTGCGTGTTTTCCAAACCCGGCTTGTATGCAGCCCCTCCAACATGATGAAAAACAGGCAAACGGTCGTATAAATATTGTATTGATTCGGTATAGTTCATGCACGTTTAAGTGAATTATTTTCAACTTGCCACAAAAGTAGTTATTTTAATAGAGAAATAAAAGCAACACTTTTTTAACAATGCCGTATTTTTTGTAAGTTTGTGCTCCATTAACATAGTGATAGCGTATGACATCCATCGATAATTTTCGAATTCCAAACATTAATACCGTTACATATATCATTGAAAACAAGCATGTTTCAGCACAAAAACTTGCTTTGCAAAATAATAATAACTCCAACATTGATTACGCATTTGCCCTGCAACAAATTGCCGGACGGCAACAAAGCGAACAAAAATTGCCATTTTTTTGCCAAAACGACAAACTTATTTTTCCTCCGAAACTAAACATAGAGCAATGTTCGTCCGAAGCTACTGCAAGATACAAACAAGCCCACTTTAAAGGTAAACACTTTGTAGATTTAACAGGAGGTTTCGGTATCGATTTTTATTGGATGTCGCAACATTATGACGAAAAAATTTATGTGGAACAGAACCCAATGCTTTGCCAATTAGCAAAACACAATTTCACATCTCTTGGCTTGACCAATTTTAGCATTATACAAAGCGATGCTCAAACGGCATTATCACATTTACCCGAAGTTGATTGCATTTACATTGACCCTGCCCGACGCAACACAGCAGGTGAAAAAACAGTATTTTTGACTGACTGCGAACCCAATGTCATTCAATTAGTAGAGCAAGTTTTAGCCAAAAGCAACACTTTTGTTATCAAACTATCGCCCATGCTGGATATTACATCCGCCATCACACAACTCAAGAACGTACACGAGGTTCATGTCGTTTCGGTAGCCAACGAATGCAAAGAAATTCTATTGGTACTTAAGTCAGGCGAAACGCATCACATTCAGTACTACGCCGTAAACATACTCAAAAACAAGGAACTTTCCATTTTCCAATTCACAAAAGAAGCTGAAAAAGAAAGCGTAGTAAGATTTTGCGACAAACTCGGGACTTACCTCTACGAACCCCATGCATCGATACTCAAAGCAGGAGCATTTCGGAGTATTTCTGCCCGTTATAATTTGCAAAAGCTCCACCCAAACACGCATTTATATACATCTGACAGCTATTGTGAAAATTTCCCTGGACGTATTTTTAGCATTGAATCGAGCTTTGACAGCTCAAAATTAAACATAAAAAAACTAAAAGCCAGCATTCAGAAAGCCAATTTAGCTACCCGCAATTACCCCATAAAAGTGGAAGAATTAAAAAAGAAATTAGGTCTGAAAGATGGAGGCGATTACTACTTATTTGCCTGCACCGTAGGCAAAAATGCACATCGAATATTAGTAACCAAGAAAAGCTAAACTTCGCTCACGCGCACTTTCTTTGTCTTTAGCTTGCAATTGTTAATGAGCGCAATGACATCAGCACTTTTTGAAGCCACAACGCCCACAAAAGCACAGGTTTGTTTTATTTCGATAATCCCCAGTTCGTCGGGCATTAGTTTGCCCTGTTTTAGGAATAAACCCGCAATATCGCCTTTGGAAATTTTATCGCGACGACCACCCGAAACATATAAAGTTTTCCAACGCGAACCATCTGGTAGCGCAGCTGGACGAATAGCTTCAATCGTTGTTTTAGTAATAAAATCAGGCAAAGTTTCGCTTTCCCAAGCCAATATATAAGCTGTGCCATCACTTTTCATACGGGCAGTTCTGCCATTGCGATGCGTAAATTCCTGCTCACGCAAGGGCAACTGGTAATGTAAAATAAATTTCAATTCGGGAATATCGAGCCCCCGTGAAGCCAAATCGGTAGCTAAAATAAGCTGGTAAGTACCATTCCGGAATTTCACCAAAGTACGCTCACGATCCAACTGCTCCATATCGCCATGAAAACAACCATGCTCGATGTGGTGCGCACTTAAGTAATCACTGACGCGCTGAATGGATTCTTTAAAATTACAAAAAACTATGCCTGGCTGATTTCCAATATGACTCAAAGCAGCGACCAATGTACCCAATTTATCTTTTGTTGGCGAAAGTATAGTCTTTATGGTGAGCTGCGTAATGGCTTCGTGGAGGTAATTAATGTAGTAGGGATGCTTAAGCTTTACGAATGCTGGTATTTGTTCTGCTTGCGTAGCTGAGGTCAATATTTTCTTTTCAACATAAGGCAATGCAGCCACAATCTCAGTCATTTCGAGTTCAAAACCCACCTCAAGCGATTTATCAAACTCATCGAGCACCAAGGTTTTTACAAATTCCGCTGAAAATCTGCCTTTGCGCAAATTATCGGCTAAGCGCCCCGGTGTACCAATAAGTATAGCCGGACTATGCTTTAAATCAATTTTATCTTGCGCCCCTGCCCTACCACCATACACAGCATTGGTTTTGAAGCCCGTGCCCATCTGCCTCACCACCTGTTCAATCTGCAATGCCAATTCGCGCGAGGGGACAACTATAAGCACCTGCACTTCGCTGCAAGCAGCATCCAAGGCAGCAACTATTGGCAATAAAAAAGCAACCGTCTTACCAGTTCCTGTAGGCGAAAGCAACACCACTTCGCGCTGCAACGGAATGGTCTTGATAGCCTCACGCTGCATGGGATTAAGCTGTTCGATACCTAATTTTTCGAGAATTTTATTTTCAATCATGCCGCAAAGGTAAGCTTAAATGCTGCATTAAGCAACTGCTACGCCTATCCATTTACCAATTCCAAAAGTGATGGCAGCTGCAACTAAACCAAACAAAACTTGACGAAAGCCCGAATACCAAAGATTTTTGCCTGTAAACAAGGTAATGGCACCACCAATCAAAAATAAGCCCACAGCACTAAAAGCTACACTCAACACGATAGCTTGCAAGCCTTTAGCAAAGAAAAATGGTAGTAGTGGGATAATAGCTCCAATGGTAAAAAGGAAAAATGAATACAAAGCAGCTTCAATAGCCGAGCCTTGTAATTCCTCCGGATTAATTCCTAATTCCTCTTTAACCAATAATGCGTGAGCACGTGTTTTGTCTTTCATTATTTCGGCAGCCATTTGCTGCGATTGACTTTCGGGAATTCCCTTTGCCATATAAATCAATGCTAATTCAAGCTCCTCACCTTCAGGATTGGTTTCCAATTCATCCATTTCTATAGCCATTTGATTTTCATAAAGTTCCTGTGAGCTTTTTACCGAAATCCACTCACCCAAAGCCATCGAAAGCGCACCAGCCAACAAACCTGCAGAACCAGCCAGCAGCACCGCCTGTCCACCAGCTGTTGCGCCCGCTACTCCCATTACCAAACTAAAATTGGATACTAAACCATCATTGCCACCCAGCACAGCTGCCCTGATGGCATTGCCACCCACCGAGCTATGTCTGGTTTCGAAACGCGCATGTTGAGCACCACTAATGTTTTTATCCTTTTCGAGTAACGACCACAATATCTCTACATGGTTCGTTTCACTACCAGTTACTTCTATGTTGTTACGTTCTTTAGTTTTAATAAGCGCATTCGCAAGACTTTTCTCAGTATCCATCAAAGCACCAAGCACATAGTCGTAACCAAAAAGTTTACCTATCAGATTTAAGGTTTGCGCACGCCAGGATGGTTGAATCAAATTTTCTGTTGGGATATTAGATTTACGTGCAAAAGCCTCAGCATGACTTTGTTCTATTTCACTCATTTGCTTGAGAACATTTGCCACAGCCTCATCCGACTCATGCTCGGCTAACTTACGGTACAAGTAGCAAGCATCTATCTCAGTTTGAACACCTTTATTTTTCATTTTTTATATTTTTTAAAATTTTAGATTGAATATGAAAAAAGTATGAGTTAATAAATAAATAAAAAAATAAAATAGTGTCATATCAATTCATATCTAATACATTAGTAACGCTGGGCAGCCTCAATCATTTTTTTAATTTTACTATTTAATTTTTCTTCTTTCAAAAGTTTTTCGAGAGTAATATGCATCCGGTAACTCCAAAAGTTTCGAGGATTGCTCGGCACATTAATTCGCTCGGCAAAGGGATGTTCTAAACACAACCGCCCTTCTACCGCAATCCAATCTTGCCAAGGAAGAATAACTAACATAGCATGAGAATCTAAGTGTTGTTGCACAATTTTTTGAGCAATCCATTCCTCACACGTAGCTGGTGCAACACCATGTTCGCCCAATGCACGGTTATAAAAACGCTGTGTGAGCGCTGCATCCTCTTGCCACCATGCACGAATCGGGTTCATATCGTGCGTGGATGTAGTGCAAACCGAGAAATAAGGTGCATCGGCTGGCATAGCAAATTCTACATGCGGTTTTTTAGGCATACGTTGTATTTCCAAACTAAGTATTTCTAATGAGCGCATTACCTCTGGCACCGAGTCGGGAACCATACCCAAATCTTCACCACATACCAGCATGTTAGTAGCCGATAACAAAGCAGGCAGCTTGCTGTAAGCCTTTTGTTTCCAAAATTCATTGTGGCGTCGATAAAAATACGCCACATATAATTTATCTAATGTTCGTCGCTGGTCCTCGTTTAAGTCCATAAATGTTGATGAACTATGCATGGATATGCGTGGATGATACTTTTCAGGCT
This sequence comes from Porphyromonadaceae bacterium CG2_30_38_12, assembly GCA_001873635.1. Taxonomy (GTDB): domain Bacteria; phylum Bacteroidota; class Bacteroidia; order Bacteroidales; family Paludibacteraceae; genus Paludibacter. The sequence goes on from MNZK01000011.1 coordinate 5,251, forward strand.
CACGCATATCTCTCAAAAACAATACTTCGCAATGCAATTTATACAATCCATCGCGTATAAGCACTTCTTTGTTGCTAAAGTTATACCCCAACGAGGCGAAATATGCTTCAATCTTTTTTTGTGTATCAAATTCTGGTTTAAACTTGTAAAACTGCCATCCATCAGGTAGCAAATATTCTCTTTTTACCTCGTCGGTGTAGTTTCCAAAAGTTGCGTACAAAACGTGCTCTTTGAGGTATGGTTTAAGCAGACGCTGCTCGTCCCACCAAATACCGGCACGCTCAATTTCATTCCGCGTATATGGTAATGCAGGATGAAAATTCCCCGTCAAACCCCATACATCGTTGCCAGGAATTTCCCATATTCTGAAAAATCCTAATACATGATCAATTCGATAGGCATCGAAGTATTCAGCCATTTTTGCAAAACGTTTTCGCCACCACAGGTAGCCATCTTGTGCCATCAATTCCCAATTATAGGTTGGGAATCCCCAATTTTGCCCCGTAACAGAAAAATCATCGGGAGGCGCACCAGCTTGCACACCCGTATTAAATAAAGTGGGATTGACCCAAGCATCGACACTGCGCGGACTGACACCAATAGGAACATCACCCTTGATGGCAACACCGTGTTCCTGCGCATAAGTGTGTACCTCACTCAGCTGAAGGTGCAAGTGATATTGCAAGAAATAAAACAAAGCAATACGCTTGTAATGTATCTGTTTTCTATCAGTAAAGTCTTTTATTTCATCTTCATTATAAATACTATAAGCAGGCCAAGTACCAAATTCGGGTGTTCCGTACTCGTCGCGCAAATACGAAAAAGCAGCATAAGGTACTAACCATTCACTGTTTTTTTCAAAAAAAGTTTGATAATCAGCTGTAGCTAAAACCTTTTTGCCTTCTTGCTCAAAAATTTCATTAAAATAAGACCACTTCATATCCATAACATGCTTGTAATCGGAGAATGTTTTTTCATTCAGAAGTACTTTTTGAGTATCGTACCAAGCTTTCCTCGTTTTATCTTTGAGGCGCCCCATCTTCTCAATATTCAAATAAATAGGGTGCAAGGCATTCACCGAAACAGCATTGTATGGATACGAGTCATAATTACTGTGAAAAAGAATCGTATCGTTGATAGGTAAAGTTTGAATAATTCGTTGTCCGGTAAGTGTTGCCCAATCAACCATTAATTTTAAATCACTAAATTCGCCTATTCCGAAACTTTTTTTACTGCGCAACGAAAAAACAGGAATTGCAACTCCAGCTGCTTTCCAAGCCTCAATCGTACGTAAAAAATGTTCATCAGTCACAACCGTGTAGGAATCTGCCGCAACAGATGATACAATACGGTTTGGACCACCACCCCAAGCCAACACCTCATCAGTGGCTGTATCTACTATTAAATACTTGTATTCCAATGGAAAAGTTATCTTGCTACTATCTAAGCATACACTCCAATAAGGATAAGCCGCATCGTTAAGCATTACTTTTTTTGAAACATCCCAATTGCCCAGCATCTCTTGATTACCCGTAATGGCGAAATGCCGATGTGGCTCCATTTGTGGGCAGTATATGCGTAACTCAAGCGTTTTATTTATTTCATTTAATCCTAATGGAGCCTGCTGCAATAGCTTGGCTTCATCTTGCTTTTGCTTCTTATTACGCTTAAAAAATATTTCCGAAAAAACAACCGTTGCAAAAGGACTGTCACCAAAAGGACCACGCCAATGATCTATTAAATGAATTAAATTTTGTTTGGAAGGTAAATTCTGTGTTCTAATTCTTCCAGTTTCTGTCATAAATGAGCCATCGCTATGTACAACAGCATAGCTATAATAAAGTATATTTGTGGTAGTCGGAACTGTGGAACAAGCTGACCATTGAAATTTCTCATCACATTGTAAGTTACATACAGACTGAACCGTACGTTCGTAACTATCGTTGTTGTAAAAAAACACCTTCAGAAACTGTCCCCACTGCGTTTTAAAATGTATGTTGAAAAATATATTCATCCTTTTAAATTTTAAAAAATTGAATCATTGATAATTACAAACTCACAATGCACAAGGCGTGTGACAAAGAAAAAAAACGCAAATTTAAATTAAAAACATTAATAACAAGGAGATAACAGAAAAAATCATAAAAAAAACTTCTGCACGTGATAAAAAAACCTTCTGATAAATTAGATTATCAGAAGGTTTTATTGAGGTTCGTGGCGGATTCGAACCGCCGTAAACGGTTTTGCAGACCGGCACCTAGCCACTCGGTCAACGAACCATTTTTTTGGACTGCAAAGATAATCTTTTTTTTTGAATTTTCAAACCCCAATCTCTTCAAACTATCAAATTTTAAACCTACACAAATCTTTTACTTATCATCTACTCAGTATAGAATAGATCAATGCCGTAACAGAAGTTATAGAGCTTAGAATACCAATAGATTCGGCAGGACTCAACTTATTAGTTATTTCCATTGGCTTCTCTGGAATTACTATACGAGCACCTGGAGCAACCTTAGGATAAGTATGTATGCCTAAAAACGATTTCGTACTTCTAGCTGATCCGTTGGCATATATCACAAATAGCTTCGATTTATCAGCATTTTTGGCAAATCCACCAGCAAAATTAACATAGTCCGAAGCTTTGTTAGATTTATCGTAACGTACAATAGTCGGGAAAAGAACTTGACCCACCACGCGAACTTTTTGTTGCGCACGAGGCACGTAAATAACATCACCCTCCTCCAGCACAAAATCGTATTTGCCACCCGGATTGCGAACAATATCTTTTATGTCCAATCCAACGGCACCTTCTTGCTGAAAAATCTTATCCACTACCTCAATTCCGGAGCTGTTATTTTTAATAGAATCTAAAGATTTATATCCATCGATTGTTGTTGCGCCTGAAGCTTTCAGCAAATTTACATCTAATGATCTATTGTCTTGATTTTCTAACAATTTTTTCGAATTTTCCTGCACTATGCGATTCAATTTATTCTGCGTTTCATCAATTTTTTCTTTACTAATCAAGAATGCACCCTGCGGATAAGCGTATGCTGTCAATCCGCCCGAACGCTTCAGTAAATCAGATATGCGTTCTCCTTTATTGGTAATGTTATAGGCACCAGGGTAAATAACTTCCCCTTCAATTTTAACCATCCGTACACCTTCGTATCCCGATATTCGGCGTACCACGACCTGATCTCCATTTTTTAAGAAGATATTTCCTTCATCCTCTTTAAGTTCTAAATTTTTAGCAATGCAAAATTTTTGCACAGTGGTTTTATTTTTTGAAGTCAACAAGGTTTGTTTGTCCTTAATAATTCGTATTAATTCTACAGAGTCTGTCATTGCCATCTCTGTGAAACCATTGGCTTTAAAAATCAGGTCTTTCAGTGTAATATTGTCAATCAAGGTGAAGGTACCAGGTGCTTTTACCTCTCCTACAATCGATACAGTTTCTTTTTCGCGGTAATCAAATAAACTTTTAATTTCAACCTCATCGTCTTTTTGTAACAAAATGACGGGTTGACTACCATCAAGGACTTTTTGAATGTTAAAACTTAGCAGTTCAGGTATCTGATTTTCTTTTTTTCGAGTAATAAAGCCCTTAAGTAAATAAGCATCCTCCTTAACACCTCCAGCTTTTTCAAGTAGCTTTTGAAGAGTTAGTCCAGATTCAATTGCGTAATCGCCTGGACGAAATACAGCACCAATCAGAACAACACGATTGTCGAAACGATTTAATGTTTTTGCCACTACAAATTCATCACCTGTATGTATTTTGTACGTTGCCACTTGATTCTGAAGTACATCAACTACAGTCTTTTCTGTGTTTGTCAGGCGGTAGTTGGTTATTTTATCTTTGTAAGCATTGTCACTGTAACCACCTGCAAAAGTAATTAGGTCGCTTAATGTTTCGTTTTTTTTAATTTCAAAAATTCCTTCACGCTTCACAGCACCGCGCAAACTTGCGCGGGCAATTACAGGGCTGATTAAAAGAACATCGTTGTCGCGCAGTGAAATATTGTTTTCAAGCACACCATCTACTAAAAAACGATAGATATCCAAGTGTGCCGCCACTTTCCCATCGCGCATAACCTTAATATTGCGCATAGTACCAATAGATCCCGGACCACCACATGCATACAAGGCATTGAAAGCTGTTGCCAAAGAAGGAAGCGTATAAGTACCCGGACGTGTTGCTTCGCCAATAACCGTTACCCGTATGCTACGTATATTGCCCAGCGAGATATTGACACGCGTTTCACCAGACTCCATACCCGTATAAACTTTAGCTATTTGTGATTTAACAATGCGCGTAGCGCTTTCAATTGTTAAACCTGCCACTTTCACTGGACCAACATTAGGTATGCGAACTAACCCTTCGGGTGTAACCTTCAACTTGTAATTTGCTTCATACAAGCCAGAAACATCAATGATAAGTTCATCGTAAGTACCTAAAATATAGTTTGTAGGGGTAGGAATATTTAATTGTGGCTCAAAAGTCAAATTTTGTTGACTAAATAGATAAGAGCCAAAAATAGTTAAATTAGAAACTAACTTTTCTTCAGATTTTACTTCCTTGTTGGTAGTGTCTTTAGCAACTTGTCTTGTGGTAACATTCTCATTCGGGGTAGCTACTTTGCCTGCCGAAGAACTTTTGCCTGCCATGTATTTGTTGTACATAGCTAACTGTTCGGGGGTAAGTTTGCTCAAATCCTGCGACCACAAAGCGGTTACCGACACAAATAAAAATAAAATTAGAAACTTATAAAACATGAACTTAAAAAGCATAAGATTTAATTTTGAATCAAATAAAGCTATGTTTAATTATTTTTTGTTGCAAAGATAGCTTTTTTTTTACTTTTTCAACACTGAGTACATAATAGAGGATACCGTAGCTATCGATGTTAAAATGGTCACTGACTCCATGGTACTTATCTTACTACTCAAATCAACAGGCTTTTGCGGAACAATAATTTGACTTCCTGTTTTTACCCGTGGGTAAAATACTATTCCCAAAAAGTTTGTCGCAGTTTTAGCTTTTCCATTGGCGTACAACACAAAGACCTTGCTGCGACGAGCATTTTCAGAAAAACCTCCTGCACTGCCAATATAACTCATTAAGGAGGTGCCCGATTCATATTGAACATAGGTTGGAAATAGCACTTCACCCAGCACACGAACAGTTTCCATTTTGCGTGGAATGTAAAGCACATCGCCATCCTCAAGCAACAAATCCTTCGACCCATGCGGATTTTGCATGATTTGCTTTAAATCTATTCCTACCAAACTTTCGTTAGCAGCTAATTTCTTTTCTATTGTCTTAGCACCAGACAGCTTCTCGTTAATAGAATCTACAACATTGGCATTGCCCGAAAGTGTATTCAAACCAGCCGTTTTGAAGGTAGCGGCATCAATATTTTTAGAGTCTTTAACTTGATTTTTTGCAACATCAATAATTTTTTGCTTGATGAGTTTTTCTATACCAGTAAGTTTTTCGTAACGAATAAGATATGCTCCCGACGTGTAAGCAAACTGATTGAAACCTCCGGCGCGATTAATAACATCAGATATACGTTCCGATTTGTTATTCACACTGTAACTTCCTGGCATCATTACTTCACCCTCCACACGTACCATACGTATTATTTCGTGACCAGGAATAGTACGAACCACTACTTGATCGCCATTTTCAAGCTTCATATCCAATGAATTTTGTGTAAAATTCATGTTTTTGTCCATAGACACTTTAAATACCAGCGTGCGCTGGTTTGAGTTTTTCAATGCTGCGGGATCTTTAATTTCACGAATTAATTCAATGGAGTCTGTCAAAGCCAATTCGGTAAAACCTTTTGCCTTAAAAATCAAATCTTTCACGGATAGATTTTCTTCCAACGGGTAAGTATCAGGTTTATTGACCGCTCCCCAAATAGAAACTGTTTGTTTTTGTCGATACTCATAAAAACTTGGAATATAAATGGAATCGTTTTTTTGCAAGCTCAAGTCGGCAGTACGCCCAAGCAAAATATCGTTCAGGTTAAAATTAATAATGGATGGAACACTATTGTTCGATTGCCTAAAGAGATATGCCATTTTCAAATAAGCATCTTCTTTAACACCATCGGCTTTTTCAATCAGTTTTTTTAAGCTGCCGTTATCTTCGAGTGCAAAAGCTCCTGGACGATAGACACTACCGGTAACATAAACACGATTGTTAAACTTATCATTCACTTGCGGAATCTGAATAGAATCGCCAGCCATTAATTTAAAATTTGCATAATCGGCAGCGCTCACATCAACCATCGATTTTTGATTGTCTAAATTACGCACAATGGAAACCTTTTGTCCGTATGCATTACCCGTAAAACCACCAGCATATTGAATTACATCTGATAGCGTTTCATTGCTTATTACCTCATAAATACCTTTGCGTTTTACCTCTCCCACAACCGAGGTGCGAATTTGATAAGGTTCTATCTGAATCACATCTTCATCCTGAAGTATCACATTATTGTCAATTACACCTTTGGTAAGCAACTTATAAATATCAATAGTAGCAATTACCTTAGCACGACGGATCACTTTAATGCTTCGCATGGAACCTATATCGTTTGGTCCACCACAAGCATAAAGTGCATTGAATGCCGATGCCAACGAAGGTAGCGTGTATGTACCAGGCCGCGTAGCCTCGCCAACTATTGTAACTTTAATGCTGCGAATATTCCCCAAGGAAACATTCAAGTGCGTTTCGCCACTTGATAGCCCCGTGTAGATACCCGAAAGCTGACTTTTTATTTGACGCGTTGCGGCTTCGATGGTTAATCCACCAACTTTAACCGGTCCTATATTCGGAATTCTGACAGTACCCTCAGGGCTGACTTTCAACTTAAATGAAGCCTCATACAACCCCGAAAGATCTATTAATAACTCATCATAAGCACCCAATAAATAATTAGTTGGAGTTGGAATATTCAGATTAGGCTCAAAAGTTAATTTGTTATTTTTAAAAAGCTGCGAACCATACACTTTGAGTTTCTTAGCATCTACCTCCTCTTGCCATTGTTTTTCATATTTTGAAAATAATGAATCATTGTCCGCATATTCATCATTCATTCCATTCTCTGGCTTGTATAATTTTCGAGGTTCCAATTGAACATTTTCTTGCTTGGTGTTTGCTTTGATAGTTTGTCCACTTTTCGTAGCCATATATTGCTTGTAAAGTTCTTTTTGCTCGGGAGTAAGCTTACTCAATTGAGCAGGGGAGATGCTATTTAGGTCCTGTGCAAATAAAGAAACATGAGTAAAAACTACTGCAAATAAGATAAGCTTAAATTTGTACATAGAAATTGTAATTTTGTGCATGGGTACTAATTTTGAATTTTAACTTTTGATGTGATTTAGAAGTTAAAACGCAAAAAAATAAATTTTATTGTGAATTACAGCCTACCATCAACCCAATTTCTGTCCACAACGGCTTTTGCATCGAAAATCACAGTGCCAGCATTGTGATATTTTTCAAAATCAATTGATGTGAACTCTTGGTGAGCTACTGCCAATAAAATGGCATCGTATTCTTTCGTTTCATTGAGCGTGTTGGATACTTCTACACTATATTCATGCATTACCTCATTTGCATTTGCCCAGGGGTCAAAAACATCCACTTGCGTGCCAAATTCAGTCAATTCATTGTAAATATCAATCACTTTGGTGTTGCGAATGTCAGGACAATTTTCCTTAAAAGTAACTCCCAAAATTAGCACTTTCGCTCCTTTAATAGTTTGACCTTTCTGAATCATCAACTTCAGTAATTTATTAGCAATAAATGGAGCAATACTATTGTTCACATGTCGTCCCGAAAGAATTACTTGAGGCACATAACCCAGTGACTCGGCTTTGCTGGCTAAATAATAGGGATCTACACTGATGCAGTGACCGCCAACCAAACCAGGTCGGTATTTCAAAAAATTCCATTTTGTTCCAGCAGCATCCAGCACATCGTTGGTATCAATACCTACTTTATCGAATATAAGCGCCAATTCGTTCACAAACGAGATATTGACATCGCGCTGTGCATTTTCGATAATTTTGGATGCCTCAGCCACTTTAATGCTTGGCGCTTTGTGTGTACCAGCCGTAATGATGGAAGCATATAAATTATCTATTATGTCCGCAATTTTAGGTGTAGAACCTGAAGTTACTTTTTTGATACGTGTGAGGGTATTTACTTTATCTCCCGGGTTGATGCGCTCAGGGCTATAGCCGGCATAAAAATCGGTATTAAAAATCAAACCAGAGTTCATTTCAATCATAGGTACACAATCTTCTTCGGTGCAGCCAGGATAGGTAGTCGACTCGTAAATTACGATATCACCTTTTTTAATTACGCGTCCTAACATTTCGGAAGCCTTCATTAGAGGTGTCAAATCGGGCATATTGAAACTATTAATAGGAGTAGGCACCGTTACAATAAAAACATTGTAGTCGCGCAAGGTCTCTTCATCGCCAGAAAAAGCCAAGCCGAGTTCAGGATTAAAATTTCGCAAGCTGGTGGCCTCGAGCAAGCCATCCAAATCAGCCTCCAAGGTATGGTCGTTACCCTCCTTAAGCTCATGCACCCGTTTCTGATTGATATCAAAACCAAGCACTTTATATTTTTTACCAAATTCAATAGCCAAGGGTAACCCCACATAACCTAAACCGATAATAGCAACTTTCATTACATGCATATATATTTCTTTAAGAATGTTTTTAACTGAAAAAATGCTCGCAAAGATACATAAAATCCTTTTAAATTTCCCAACGAACAAAACGAAAAGTTCTTTTTTTATCAAAAAAAGCTTTAACTTTGTGCTTAAAAAAAAAGTACTATGATTCAAACAGAATACTTTCCACTTGTGGATGAAAATGGTAAGGTGATAGGGAAAGCATCACGGGAAGAATGCCACAGAGGAACTTTTTGGCTTCATCCTGTTGTTCATCTACACGTTCTCAATTCCCGTGGAGAGCTGTATTTACAAAAACGCGCACCTACCAAAGATATACAGCCAAACAAATGGGATACTGCTGTGGGAGGACACGTTGATTTCGGTGAAGAAATTGCATCTGCTTTACGACGTGAAGCATTTGAAGAATTAGGCATTAGCCATTTTGAGCCCGTGTTTCTGCTTCGTTATAAATTTGTATCGCTACAAGAAGCTGAATTGGTACATAGTCATTATTGTGTTTACGAAGGAAAGATTATCCCCAATCCTATCGAAATTACAGAGGGTAAATTTTGGAAAATATCCGATATTAAAGAAAAAATAGGTAGTGGCACATTCACGCCAAATTTTGAAAATGAATTTCAAATGCTCTATGCTAAAAAGTTGCTTCCCTTATGAAAATAGCTTAATAACTAATAAGATTTTTTTCAGCCTCACGTATTTTTTGAAAATCAAAAGCTTGTAGGAGTTGATTTTTGTAAGCTTCAATTTCGTCGTTACACAAATTTCCAATACTTCCCTGATGGGTGTGGCTAATTTTTTTATCTGGCTTAAAGTTACCAGCTTCAATTGCCAAACCAACTTGTTTGTAAGCATCTCTAAATGGCAAGCCACTCAAAGTCAATCGATTCACTTCCTCCACGCTAAATAAATAATCGTAACGAGCATCGTCCAAAATAGCTGTATTCACTTGCACACGAGCCATCATGAGGGTTGTCATTTCCAAACAATCGCGCAATTCGGCAAATGCAGGCACAAAAAGTTCCTTTATAATTTGCAAATCGCGGAAATAGCCCGAAGGTAAATTATTGGTAATAAGCAGAATTTGTTGTGGCAACGATTGCAATTTATTACACTTTGCGCGTGTAAGTTCAAACACATCCGGATTTTTTTTGTGGGGCATGATGCTCGAACCGGTAGTGAACTCGTCGGGTAAACGAAGAAAACCAAAATTTTGAGAAGTAAAAAGGCACGCATCGTAAGCTAATTTAGCTATCGTGGCAGCCACTCCTGCTAAAGCCGTAGCCACTGTGCGTTCCATTTTGCCCCTACCCATTTGCGCATACACCACATTGTAATTCATACTATCAAAACCAAGCAAATCAGTTGTGAGTTGGCGGTTGAGAGGGAACGATGAACCGTAACCAGCTGCCGAACCCAATGGATTTCGGTTGGTAATTTTGAATGCAGCCAACATCAGCTGCAGGTCGTCGGCTAAGCTCTCGGCATAAGCCCCAAACCACAAACCAAAAGAAGAAGGCATTGCCACTTGTAAATGTGTGTATCCTGGTAAAAATACATCCTTGTAGCGGTTACTCTGAGCAATGAGCACAGCAAAAAGTTCGTCTATTGTTTCAACTGTGTTTAAAATTTCTGCACGAGCAAAGAGCTTCAAGTCCAACAAAACCTGATCGTTACGCGAGCGCCCGCTGTGAATTTTTTTACCAACATCACCCAACTTCTGGGTAAGCATAAATTCCACTTGCGAATGTACGTCCTCTACCCCTTCTTCAATCACAAAGCTATTATTTTCAGCTTCTTGAAATATATTTTTGAGTTCTGCTGCTAAGATGTCGTACTCAGTTTTGGCAAGCAAATTTACAGAGGCAAGCATTTGGATGTGAGCCAACGAACCCAACACATCATATTTAGCCAAAAAAATATCCATTTCCCTATCGCGTCCAACGGTAAATGCATCTACACGCTCATTGACTTGGGTACTTTTTTCCCAAAGTTTTGCCATATTTATTTTTTAAATTAAATACTTACTTTAAAATTTTTACAAGAACATCCGCAAAGGCATTGATTCCCTCTGTGAGCTTTTTGTCCATCATCATTTTTATCATGGCAGGTAAATCTGCATTTAAAGTGAGCTGGAGGGAACATTCGTTTTCAGAAATCGGTGCCAATTTCACTTCAAGAAATACAGAAACAGGCATGTTTTCGGAAGCAAATTTAAGAAAATGAGATGACACCCGCTCCACAACGCAAAATGCCACACGCCCAAAACCATCTACATTAAAACTGCAACGGTCGCTATCAAAACTAATATCATGCGCTTTGGTTGCTAAATCAGGGTTAGATGCAAATTTTTCAAGATTATTCAAATCGCTCATCATATTAAAAACCACTTCCTGAGCTAAGCAAATAGTTTTCAATTCGCTTTCATATTTTGTCATACCACTTTATTTTGTTTCGTTTTGCCACACCGAAGGATTCAAACGCCACAATTTAAGTGTTTCAACATCATCGGATGTGATAAATTTTGTGCTAAGTGCCTGTTCTAAAATGGCTTCATAATTACATAAAGTAGTTAGTTTTACCTTGACTTGTTTAAATTTTTCTTCTGCTTGTGTAAAACTATAGGTAAAAATGGCAATCATGCCAAGCACTTCGGAGCCATCACGGCGTATGGCATCCACAGCTTTTAAACTACTGCCACCGGTAGAAATGAGATCTTCAACAACTACCACTTTCTGTTTGGGACGTAAATCGCCTTCAATTAAGTTTTCCAAACCATGGTCTTTCGGGGTAGGACGAATGTATATGAAAGGCAATCCCAACGCATCTGCAACGAGTGCACCCTGAGCAATGGCACCTGTAGCCACGCCAGCAATAACTTCTACATCGGGATACAACTCAAGCACTAAGCGCGTAATTTCTACTTTTATAAATGTACGAACATCGGGGTAGGACAATGTTTTTCGATTGTCACAATAAATAGGTGATTTCCAACCTGAAGCCCATGTAAAAGGGTTGTTGGGTTGCAATTTTACAGCTTTAATTTTTAAGAGTTGAGCTGCAACTCTTTTTTCTAATGACTTCATTATATGACGTTTAACTATATACTTACACAATATTTTTATTCTACACAACAAAAATTAATTTGAACTGCAAAGTTACTCAAACTATTCTTTTTATGAGCACAAATCGAAATATTTAACAACATTTTTTTAATACATAGGGGGCAAAAAGGCATCTTCGATATGTACAATCTCCGATTCATCGCCGTGTGGTATGACCGTAATTACGTCAAAACGAGTATCGCCTTGCCAATCGAATTTGAAAATATACCGGTTGGCTGCATTCACAATATTTCGGATTTTATTTGAAGTGATAGCATCTTCGGGATGTTCAAAATTCTCATTCGAGCGTGTTTTTACTTCTACAATCACCAAACAATCATCTTTTTGAGCTATAATGTCAAGCTCCAAACTACTCGCTTTCCAGTTAGTTTCGCGAATGGTGTAGCCGTTTGCCACTAAATACGCAGCGGCTCTTTTTTCGCCCAAGTTACCTAAATCGTTGTGTTCTGCCATGGCTTTAAAAATTACGGAGTGCAGCATATTCTGCACAATGAATTAATGCTGTTTTTGCTTCGCTTGGCTCAAAACTATTGAGCTGCTCAATAGCACGTAGCTTGTAACTTTCCATTACTTCGGCAGCATAATTAATACCACCATTTTCGCGAGCAAATTCAAGTATAGTTTGGATATTTCCGCTTGTAAAATCCTTTCTTTCAATAATTTCAGCAATAACTACACGCTTATCATCGGTTGAATTTTTCAAGGCATAAATCAATGGTAGTGTAATTTTACCATCACGCAGATCGTTGCCAGTTGGTTTGCCTAATGAGGGGTTTTCCGAATAATCAAAAATATCATCCTTGATCTGAAAACAAACGCCCAAATATATGCCAAAATTACGTATCAAGCCGAGTTGCTCAGCACTTGCACCCACCGAAAAGCCACCCACCTGGGCACAAGCCGCAAAAAGCTCTGCCGTTTTGTTTTGTATCACGTGCAAGTATTTTGTTTCCGAAATCCGACTATCCAAAGCATTATTGAGCTGTTGCAATTCGCCATCCGTCAAATGTTTCCCTATGTTTGAAATAACCTCCAAAATTCGCAAATCATTCGTTTTGGTAGCACAAAAAAGCGATTTGGAAAACATGTAATCACCTGCAAATACAGCAACTTTATTAGACCATTGAGCATTGACCGATGGCATTCCACGGCGTTCAGACGTTTCGTCCACAATATCGTCGTGTATCAAACTTGCCGTATGTAGCAGCTCAATTGCCAGCGCGCCATCAATAGTTTTCTGATTAATTTTGCCACATAAAGCAGCAGTTAATAATACCAAAGTTGGGCGCAACTGCTTTCCTTTTCTGTTAATCACATAGCTGTTTATTGCTACTAAAAGTTCATTATCAGTGCTTAATGTTTCGGTAAACGAAGCAGAAAACTGCTGCATTTCATTGCGAATGGGTTTTTGTATATTTTCAATAAAATTCATTTACTAAAGCTATTTAGTGGATTCGTATTGCGAAACAAAAGTAAGCATTTTTAGTTGTTTGATGCTCTAAATAAACTTATTTTATCAAATTGTTAGTAAAGTTTGGTTACCAAATACAATTTCGTATATTGATATGTATTGTAATGTTGAATAGATACTTATTTGTAAAGATTTCAGACAAACCGTAAAATTTCTAAAATTTATATTACAAAATGAACTTTTTTAAAATATACTTAAACTATTAAATTTCAACATATTATATTAAAATCATGTAATGTAAAACACATTTTAGATTTAGAATAATAATAAATTAGCCTGTTTGTATGCTATCAATGTGATAGGAAGCAAATAAATGATTTACATTTGCGGAAAAATTTCTCTATAACAATGCGCATAAATTCTAAAATACGATATGGTTTACGGACAATGATAGAAATTGCCAATTCTACCGATCCACATGGTATGTTGCAAAAAGATATTGCAGCAAACCAAAACATTTCTCTAAAGTATTTGGATCCTATTATCGCATCGCTCAAGCTAAAGGGGTTGATAACGAACTCACGTGGCAAAGGCAGTGGCTACAGGTTGTCTCGCGCGGCAACGGAAATCACTATGTTGGATATTTACACTGCCTTTGAGCAAATAATAGTTATAGAGTGTATCAACAATCTTGATTTTTGCGAACGAGTACAGCACGACTGCAAAGGACGCTGTTTTTGGAATGAATTTCGTGAAGATTTTATAGCCATTTTAGCAAAAAAAAACCTGCAACAAATAG
>MNZK01000002.1 GCA_001873635.1 Porphyromonadaceae bacterium CG2_30_38_12
GAGCGAACTGCCATTATTTACTCACTCATGGGTACTTGTATGGCCAACAATGTAAATCCACAAGAATGGCTCACCGATGTACTGAACCGTATCCAAGATCACAACATCCAAAAACTCCACGAGCTATTACCGCATAACTGGAAATTGAACAAAAAATAATTCAATAAGCAACTAAATTGAAAACCCCATAAAACAGATGTCAAATCTGATTTATGGGATTTTTTATGCTGATGGATATGTAGATGGTGGAAGGGATACGTTAAATAGTAGTTTTGTATTTATCCCATTTTGTATCCAACATGTTGCCCGAGTCCATAAATTGTGTATGCATACCGAAGCACGCGTAGAGGTTAGTAGGTGTATGGCTTGGTCCAGATAATTTTAAGTAATCGTGCAGTATTTGTTTGTACGAAGGATCTACACAGTTTTCGATGATTTCTTCGGCGCGTTGCACAGGCGATTTTCCCCGCAAATCCGCCACACCATGTTCCGTAATCAAAATGTTTACCGAGTGCTCGTTTTGGTCTACGTGGCTTACCATAGGCACAATAGCACTAATTTTTCCGTTTTTAGCGGTGGATGGTGATGTGAAGATAGATATGTAGGCACTGCGTGTAAAATCGGCTGACCCTCCAATACCATTCATCATTTTTGAACCCAAAACATGTGTGCTGTTTACATTGCCAAAAATATCTGCTTCTAACGCTGTGTTGATGGAGATAAGTCCTAATCGACGTGCAAGCTCGGGACTGTTTGACATTTCTTGTGGACGCAGCACTATTTTGCTTCGGAAAAACTCAATGTCGGCATAAATTTCTTTCAATACAGGTGTTGTGACTGTTAGCGAGCAGCCGCTTGCAAAGCTTATCTTTCCGCTACGCAACAAATCGATAACGGAGTCTTGAATGACTTCGGTGTACATTTCGAAGCTTGGAATCTCTTCGTTAGCTCCCAGCGAAGCCATTACGGCATTCGCAATATTGCCAACCCCGGACTGTATGGGCAGAAAATCTTTGGGCACACGCCCTGTTTTAATTTCATTGGCTAAAAAGCTTGCAACGTTTTTGCCAATCTTATCGGTAACCGCATCGGTAGGAGTAAAGCCACCAACTTCGTCGTCGCGCCAGGTTTCAACGATGCCAATAATTTTACTTGGGTCAACTTTTATATAGGGCACTCCCATGCGATCCGAAGGGGACATAAGTGTGAGTGGCATACGATGAGGCGGATCTAAAGGTTCAAATATATCATGGAAACCACGTAGCGCTTCAGGATGATTGTGATTTAATTCAATGATAATTTTATCAGCTAAATTTGCTACTGTGGGTGCAATGCCTACAGCAGAAGTCAGATATATTTCGCCATATTTGGTTACATCGCATGCTTCGAGCACAGCAATAGTGGGGCGAGGCATGAATCCAAAACGCAAATGAGGTGCTAATGATGATAGGTGCATGTCGAAGTATGGTGCCCGCTCATCGTTGAGTGCTGAGCGTAAATCTTTATTAGATTGGTAAGGCGTACGAAATGAAATGGCGTTGGCACGAGCAAGCGCGCCATCGAGCGAATCGCCTGTGGAAGCGCCTGTGTAAACTCCGATTTTGAATTCTTTTCCCTCGGCATGAAAGGCTTCGGCGCGTTTGGCTATAGCCGTTGGAACTTCTTTGGGACTGCCTGCGGGAGTAAATCCGCTAAATCCAACATTGTCGCCGTGATTAACATACGTGGCTGCCTCTTCGGCGGTCATAAACTTGTAAGTGGACATAAAGTTGATGTATTATTTGGTTGAAAATTTTAGGATCGAAAAAATTCAATGCACACTAATTTGCTTAATTTTTTCGCAAAATTACCAAATATATTTTATAAAACATCCAAAAAGTTCCATTAATTGCAGAAATATTTCTTTAATGCGATTTCTTGCGTTTTCTGAACAAATTTGCGTATTTTGCTTAGAATAGCAAATTACGCAAACAAAAGCAACTCTTTTGCTTTATATCAATCTATTCCAATGAAATAAGATGATGTGTAAAGCGCTAACTTGCTTTTGTTTGCGTAATTTATTTTCAGCTTTTGAGAATGCTAATCTTCTTCTTTTTTCGAAGCTTCGTATTCTTTCAATAGTTTATCCTGTATGTCCATAGGTACTAATTCGTAGCTTGCGAATTTCATGCTAAACGATGCTCTACCACCAGACAACGAACTCAGTGTGGTTGAGTAGCTTCCCAATTCTTTGAGAGGAATTTTAACTGAAAGCTTTTCGTAACCTCTTTCACTTTCCATGCCCATAATCACTGCCCTACGTCCTTGTAAATCGCTCATCACATCGCCCATACGATCGGAAGGTGTTTGCACAATCACATCGTAAATGGGTTCTAATAGTTTTGGTCCAGCCTCTTTGAATGCTTGTGCAAAGGCATTTCGCCCTGCCAAACGGAACGAAATTTCATTTGAATCCACTGGATGCATTTTTCCATCATATACAATAACACGCACATCGCGAGCATACGAGCCTGTGAGAGGTCCTTGCTCCATACGGTCCATGATTCCTTTCATGATGGCAGGCAAAAAGCGCAAATCGATAGCACCACCAACAATACTATTAATAAGAACTAATTTTCCACCCCATTCTAAATCTACTTCTTGCTTGTCTCGGTTACTTATTTTAAATTCTTGACCTCCAAATCGGAATGTTTCCGGAAGTGGCATGCCCTCGTAGTAAGGCTCAATAATTAAATGCACTTCACCGAATTGTCCAGAGCCTCCCGATTGTTTTTTGTGACGATAATCGGCGCGAGCATTTTTTGTAATTGTTTCGCGGTAGGGAATTTTGGGTTCTTTATATTCTATTGGGATTTTATCGTTATGTTCAACACGCCATTTCAGCGTACGTAAGTGAAATTCACCCTGACCATATAATATTGTTTGTTTCAACTCTTTTGATTGTTCGATAATCCATGTAGGATCTTCTTCGTGCATGCGTGTAAGCACTTCACTCAATTTTTCATCGTCGGCTTCAGTTACTGCTCGTATGGCTCTACGATATTTTGGCTCTGGATATTTTATTTCCTTAAAATCATACTCACATCCTTTACTATTTAGTGTGTTACCTGTGCGCGTATCTTTGAGTTTTACGGTAGCGCCAATATCACCCGCAACCAATTCTTCTACCTTATTGCGTATTTGCCCGGCTACGATAAAGAGTTGACTTAATCTTTCTTTTCCACCGCGGTCTATGTTGGTCAGATCATCGCCTTCGTGCATCTTGCCGCTCATTACTTTGAAATACGAAACTTCACCAATATGTGGCTCGATGCCAGTTTTGAAAACATAAATACTGGCAGGTCCGTTTGCATCGGGTGCTACCTCTTTTCCATCGTGTGTTTGAGGCTTTTTAGTTAAATTGACGCTTGGAGCTACATTGCCTACAAATTCCATTAAGCGGCGCACACACATATCCTTGCTGGCACTGACGCAAAATACAGGAAACATATCGCGCTGTAACAATCCTTGACGAATGCCGACGCGCATCTCTTCTTCAGAAAGGGAGCCTTGGTCAAAAAATTTCTCCATCAAAGCTTCATCATTTTCGGCAGCTGCTTCAACTAATTTGTTATGCATTTCTTGCGCTTTTTCAATTTCATCGTTGGGTATTTCGAGCACTTCGGGTACTCCTCCTTCGGGTTTCCAACGATACATCTTCATTTTGAGTACATCAACCACTGCATTGAATTGCGGACCCACAGTAACCGGATATTGGATTTGAACTGCTTTGTTGCCAAAATGCTCGTGTAGTTGCTCCATAGTACGTTCAAAATCAGCTTTTTCATGGTCTAACTGATTCACAACAAAAATGACAGGTTTGTGAAGTTTTTCGGTGTATCGGAAATGGTTATCAGTGCCTACTTCGGCACCATAATGTGCGTTTACCAAAATTAGGGCTGTGTCCGTTACATTAAGCGATGTAACTACGCCTCCAATAAAGTCATCGGAACCCGGGCAGTCTATGAAATTTAATTTTTTATCCATCCATTCTGTTTGGATAATGGTCGAAAAAACGGAATAGCCATATTCCTTTTCGACGGGGAAATAGTCCGACACGGTGTTTTGTGCCGCCACAGAACCTCTACGTTTAGTAACTCCACTCTCGAAAAGCATAGCTTCTACAAGAGTGGTTTTCCCAGAGCCAGAACTTCCCAATATAGAGATGTTCTTAATTTCATTTGATTGATACACTTTCATACTGTATTAAATTTGAATTGATTAATACGAAATTGTTAAATGTTTACTTCATTAGTAAATTGGTTCACAATGTATGAAATCTATTTGATTAGCTACACTTTTAAAATTATGTTTTACAACAATGTTGTTAGGCACAAAAGTTTAAACTTTCAACATGTATTTTGTTAATCTGACATTTTTTTAAAAGAATTATAAATAAACAGTTTGCCATGTCAAAAAAAACAACTATTTTTGCAGTCCGATTTGAAAAAAGGGTAATATCAATAAAAAAACATTATAAGCAATGAAAAGGACATTTCAACCTTCGCAAAGAAAAAGAAGAAACAAACATGGTTTCCGTGAAAGAATGGCATCAGCTAATGGTCGTCGCGTTTTAGCAGCTCGTCGTGCTAAAGGTCGTTCAAAACTAACCGTTGCTGATGAAGGTCGTCATAAAGCCTAAGCATTCATTTTCAAACTAAAGCAATACAAAAAAGGTAAAAACTTCAATTGAAGTTTTTACCTTTTTTGTATTCGCACATGTGAGGAATTTAATTTATCTGAAATCGCAAGTCAATGCAGATGTAATTGCCGACACATCAATTGATTTCACTACTTTCTTGTTCATATAGTCGGTTTGCATGACGTATATTGTTTTGGCAAATTCGGGAACTTCTATTTTTGCCAAAAATGGTATGTCTTTGTTCGAAACACCCGATTTAAGTATATTTGCTGTGGCTTGCGAAACTGCAAGTGGATCGGCGTCAAATATTTGCACCGTGTATAGAAATTGTCCCCAATACGCATCTTTCACAACTACTTCCATGCTTATTGTTTTTGTGCTTTGCACGGATTGTACTTCACCAATTTTATTCATTGCTAATCCATCTAAATCATTTTGGCAGCTTGCGATAGTTAATGCTAAAATTGCAACGGCAAATAACTGAACTATTCTAAATTTTGTTTTCATAATGTTTATAATTTGACAGAAAATTTACAATTGTTGTGCCAAAATTATTATGACATTGAAAATCAATTAGATAAGTCTTTTTTACGGCTTTGCGGACTATTCGATAATAAGGAATAATCTTCGATTATGAGAATTACTTTATTCGTTATCGCAAAAACTATTACAAGGTGCTGTTTTTTTTGCCTCGAATAAATAGTTTGTAGTAGGGGTTAATGACCTGAATGAACAGTCGAATTTGTTACGTTTTTGGTTTCCGGTTCGCGTACGAACATCCAAAATATCATGGAAGTTGCAACCAACAAGCCACACAAGACGAACAATAATTGATAGTTGCCGGTTTGCTTAATAACATTTGCCACACCATTGCTCATCATTTGCGGAAGCACCACGGCGAGGTTGAAAACGCCCATGTATAAGCCCATTTTTGAAGGATTTACACGCTCACTCATAATGGCAAATACGATCGAAATGACTGCCGACCACCCAATGCCTACTAAAAACATTCCATAGTAGAAATCAAACTCCACAGTTCCCCAAAAAGCAATGTAAAAATAGCCGGCTACCGAAAATGCTAAAGCAGCGATGTAAGTCTTAACACGACCTATGCGTCGTGAAATTGCTTGTAGAAAAATTGGGAAAATAGCTCCAACAAAATTTAATATCAAAAAACCCAACGAGACAATATTCCCCACCGAAGTATCGACAGTTTGTGCCACGCCCGTTAGGGTTTGTGCAAACCAATTGGCAGTAATGGCTTGTATTTCGAGATTTGGTAGGATGCGGTTTTCGATAAAAAAGCCGGACATGATAAACATGCTTTGAAAAGCTACCCATGTGAACGAGTGTGCCAGCATGATTTTATGAAATTCATTCTTGTCGGAAGGCGATTTTATGCCTTTTGCAATACTCAAAAAGCCTATTAGGATGGAATAGAGTAATGCAGCAATTAATACGACATTATGCAGCGGCGTAAGTGCTTCAAAAAAATGGTTGAAAACACTGTAGAGGCCAAAAATCAAAAAGCCATAGAGAGGGAATATCTCTTTAAATACATGCGCTAAACCGTATTTTTCGGAAGTAGGCAACTGTCCTTCATGCAGATCCATTTTTTCTTGAATAAAAAGGATCGGGAAAACGGCGGTAATGAAAACTAAGCCGGCAGCTATAAAAAGCAATTTTTCGTTTCCAAACACCATGGAAAGAAAATAAGCAAACACACCAAAGAAGCCCGATATGATTTGCATCCACACAAAACCAGCTGTCCGTGTTTTGCCTTCGGGAGTTAAATCGGCAATGATGGAGCGCGCCGGATTAAATGTAACATTTACTGACAAATCGAGAAACAAAGCGATGACGGATGCAATAATAATGATGTCCGATATCCCTGTAAGATGTGAGATTTCACGGATATATGGAAGTGCCAGAAATGCAATGGTACTCACCATGCCTCCGATAATTATGAATGGGCGGCGACGTCCACCCAGAAACCAAACATTATCGCTCACCAATCCCACAATAATTTGTCCGAAGATGCCTGCTATGGGTCCTGCAAGCCAAACAAAAGCCACATCGTGAATGTCTAAATTGTACTTTTTAGATAAAATCCAGCTCAGAGCTGCAATTTGTGTGGAGAGCGCAAAGCCTACTGCTGTAGCTGGTAAAGCTAATAAGGCAAGAAATGGGTTGCTAAGTTTTTTCTGAATTTGAAGCATAATGCTATGTATTTGATTCGTTTTTTGGGGCTGCAATTTAGTTCTATTAGTACCAATATGCAAGTGTAGTAAGCGTACAAACTAACAAAATAGGAATGCAAACGTTTGCTAACACTGCGGTTAGCGTGTTTAGATATTTTTTATAAGCATTTTTAGAGCTAATTTGTTCGCATTATATGCCGCAAAAGTTTTATCTTTGTATCCGTTTTTTTTTGAGCAAACAGTTTGAATTCACAAGTTATTTGATAATATTTAGTTTAAAGCACAGCATGAAATACTACAGTACCAATAAAAAAGTGAGTGGCGTAAGTTTAGAAGACGCCGTTATAAAAGGATTAGCCGAAGATAAAGGCTTGTTTATGCCGGATAATATTGTAGAAATACCATCTGCTTTTTACGAAAATATTGATAAAATGTCTTTCGATGACATGGCTTACACGGCTGCTTTTATGCTTTTTGGCGAAGATGTGCATGCCAACATGCTCAAAATGATTGTACACGATACGTTAAATTTTGATGTGCCTTTGGTTCGTGTGTCCGAAAATATTTACAGTTTGGAACTTTTTCATGGACCTACCTTGGCTTTCAAAGACGTGGGTGGACGGTTCATGTCGCGCATGTTATCATATTTTATTCAGCGTCAAGAAGATAATAAAAAGTTGGTGAATGTGCTGGTAGCTACTTCGGGTGATACTGGTAGTGCTGTTGCCAATGGCTTTCTGGGAGTGGAGGGTATTCATGTGTATGTGCTCTACCCAAAAGGTTTAGTTAGCCCCATACAGGAATGTCAATTCACAACCTTAGGTCAAAACATTACGGCACTGGAAGTAGAAGGAACTTTCGACGACTGCCAGGCTTTGGTTAAAGCGGCATTTATGGATGCGGAGTTGAATGCTAAAATGAAATTAACATCAGCAAACTCCATCAATGTAGCACGTTTCCTACCGCAAGCATTCTATTATTTTTATGCTTATGCTCAACTCAAAGCCATATCGCAAGCTGCTGCCAACAATATGGTGGTTTGTGTTCCCAGTGGTAATTTTGGCAATATCACTGCCGGACTTTTTGCTCATCGGATGGGCTTACCTATCAAACGCTTTATTGCCGCCAACAATCGCAACGACATTTTCTTAGAATACCTCAAAACTGGCGTTTACACACCGCGTCCTTCGGTAGCCACCATTGCTAATGCAATGGACGTGGGTGATCCCAGCAATTTTGCCCGCATTTTGGACTTGTTTCATCATTCGCACGAAGCTATTTCTGCTGAAATAAGTGGCGTGAGCTACACCGACGAGCAAATTGCTGAAACACTAAAAAGTTGTAAACAAGAAACGGGTTATCTGCTCGATCCGCATGGAGCTTGCGGTTATCGGGCATTGAAAGAAATGCTACAGCCAGGAGAAGTAGGTGTTTTTCTGGAAACTGCACATCCAGCTAAATTTTTACAAACCGTAGAGGGGATTTTAGGCGAAAAAGTTGAAATCCCTCTGAAATTGCAAAAATTTATGGAAGGGAAAAAAGTAAGTGTGTCACTGTCGAGAGATTTTGCCCATTTCAAGAGCTATCTTTTGGCAAAAAAATAGGTTGGAGATGCCAAGTAA
Organism: Porphyromonadaceae bacterium CG2_30_38_12; assembly: GCA_001873635.1. Classification (GTDB taxonomy): domain Bacteria; phylum Bacteroidota; class Bacteroidia; order Bacteroidales; family Paludibacteraceae; genus Paludibacter. The sequence continues at coordinate 8,505 of MNZK01000002.1, forward strand.
GTATGAATAAATTGTATATGAATAAATTGTGAATACTTTTGTGAATGAATTTTTTGAATGAATTTTGAAGAAATAATAAATACAGGAATATGTTTTCAGGAATAGTAGAAGAGGCTGCTCAGGTGGTGGCGTTGCGCAAAGAGCAAGAGAACTTGCATATTACCATGACTTGTTCGTTTGTGAATGAGTTGAAAATTGACCAAAGTGTTGCACACAATGGTGTTTGTTTAACTGTGGTAAACAAAACTGAAAATACGTACACAGTTACAGCTATTCAGGAAACATTAGACCGTACAAACTTAGGGCAGCTACAAATAGGGAGCAAAGTTAATTTGGAACGTAGCATGATGATGAATGGGCGCTTAGATGGTCATATTGTGCAAGGACACGTAGATCAAACTGCTGTTTGTAAAAATGTAGAAGAAGCTGACGGAAGTTGGTATTTCACTTTCGAGTACAATTTCGACCCCGAAATGGCTAAACGTGGATACATGACTGTGGACAAAGGTTCGGTTACTGTAAATGGCGTAAGTCTGACTGTGTGTAATCCTACAAATAAAAGCTTTCAGGTTGCCATCATTCCTTATACTTACGAACAGACTAATTTTCACCAAATTACTCCAGGCATCACGGTGAATATCGAATTTGATATTATTGGAAAATATGTCAGTCGGATGTTAACTTTTTAGTCTTATTCTCGGCGCAAATTGAATGGTGGTAAAACTATAATCAAAGTTTGTTGTTACAATCACATTGATATAGAAAAAAAACATGCAAAAGCTGAGAAGATACTTAAACGAATCCTTTTTCAATCCCTTATTTCATTTTATCCCCCTTATTTCTTTTTTAGTAATAGAAGATTTGTGGGGTTTGAAACTTGCTCTTTCGTTAGTTTATCCACTTGTAGCTATTGTTTTGCTGTATAGTTATGTGGTTTACTCCAATATTTACAAGTACTTAGGTGTTTCTTATCTCGTTTCTACGGTTGTTATTGCTATTATCGTTTTTTTCCCTTTCCAATACATTCCTCCATCTGTTCAACCTATTGTGGATGAGCTGATTGTGTTTTTTGCTTTTATGGCCATTCTACTACTTAGCAAATACATTAAGGTATTTGTAATTAAAAAAACTATACACACGCTCGCTATGACAAATAATGTTCACGAGCACTTCCGAATTGTATGGATAGTAACTGGCATTCTGTTTTTATACACACATGGTTACATGTTCACAATTCTTTTTTTCGATGCCAACAAGCAGCTTCTTACTCTGAATAAAGAACTTTTTTACTTGTTGCTTGCGGCTATTACCATCTATGAGCTCATTCGCGTAAGTATAGTGCGTAGGGGATTATCCAAAGAAGAATGGTGGCCTATTTTGAACGAACAAGGTGCTGTGAAAGGCTCCATTCAATGCTACGAAAGTTTACTCGGGAATGTAAAATATATCCATCCTATTACACGCATTGTTGTTATCGAAAAGGGGAAAATTATGCTCAACAAAGTAGAAAACACTCATAACAATACATCGTTTACGTGGGAAATTTCTGCTGTAAATCATGTTAAAATGAATGAAACTATTGAGAAAAATATTGAAAACACTTCGATGACGCTCTCTGGTATTGCTGATTTTAAACCTCTTTTTTATTCAAAATATAAAATTGAGAATGAGCAGGAAATTCAATTTGTGTATCTTTTTGTGGTTTGTAAGTTTACGCATTCTCAAGTTCCTACGGCACAGATGGACAAAGTAAAATGGTGGACTATCCAACAGATTCAGGATAATTTAAACACGGGAATTTTTTCGGGTAATTTTGAGCATGAATTTGAATTACTTAAAAGGGGAGGACTTTTGGATAGCGATGTGTGTGATTGTTCGTGCCGACTGAAAGAAGTTATTCTGAGCCAAACGACGCACAATTAAAGCTTAGCGTGAATTAGTCGCTTTTGGTTTTGTAGCGCGAAATGTGAATGCTAACCCCAATGGCAATTGCAAAGAGTATGATTTGCAACCATAACTTGTGCGAGGCTATGGTGAAAGCTGTATATGAAAGCGAAATCCACATCGAACTTATAGCTATAATTTTGGCATGAAGTGGTATCACTTTGTGTGTTTGAAAGTCATGTATTAGTTTGCCGAAAATTTTATGCTGCATAATCCAATTGTGCATGCGTGGTGAGCTTCGGGCAAAAAGGTATGCAGACAAAAGAACAAATGGCGTGGTGGGTAATAATGGTAAAAACGCACCTATTATGCCAAGGGCTAAACTTACAAAGCCCAAAAATGATAAAAATATTTTCATTGGATTGAAACAATCATTTATGTGCATTGTTCAGCACTCCTCACAAGAAGAAATTTCAATACCGAATACCTTTAAAAACAAATTCAACGATTGAATTCTTATTCAGTTCAAAATTCTCACTAATATTTTGTCGAATATAAGGTACTTCTAAACCTTTAATAGCATAAAAAATTATCATAGACGATAACTCAACATCCATGCGTTTAAAAATTCTTTTGGCAACGCCTTCTGCAACGATTTTTTTTATGAGGGATATTTCTTTAATATCAATTTTTCGCCTTGTGCGCTCTACTTCGTATATATCGTGAAAAAAATCAGCTCTGAGCGAGCCATTTCGTGTTACAACTTCCTTGATGGCATCTAAATGGGTTAGTATATGTTGTTTGAGTTTCTCATCGGGTTCTGTATTTTGGTTGGCTGAAAGTTGCAATTTTTCCAAAACTGTACGTAACTCGTTGTCAATAACCGCTTTGTATATTTCTTCTTTGTTGTTGAAATAAGTGTATAAAGTGCGTCGTCCCTTTTTTGATGCTTTGGCAATGTTGTTCATCGTAACTTCTTTTTTGCCATACATGGCAAAAAGTGTACGGGCAACTTCTATGAGCATATTTCGGGTCTGTAACATGATAGTAGGATTTATTACGCTTTTTTCACTTTGTGAGGCAAAGATACATAAACTTTTATAAATTTTACCAACCAAACAAGGCTAATTGCCAATAAAATTCTTGGAAAAGTAATCCAAACTACTGGTACACCAATAGCAACAAAAAGGAGTGTATCCTCGAGTAATGAATGATTGATGGCAATGTGATAGTTTAGTAAATCAGCATCTTGTGGTTGTATTTCACCCTCTTGTGTTGCTTCAATCATGATTGCCGAACCATAGGTTAAGCCCACTATTTGCGCGATAAACCACAAAAACGAACTTTGGGGCGATAAGCCCATGATGCGCATTAAGGGTGCAAAAGCCTTTGCCAGGAGGTCGATAATTTTAAATTCCTTGAGTAAGTTTTGTAATAGCATTAAGCCGCTGACAATCAGTGTAATTTTCATAACTAACCATCCTGAACTTTGTATCCATGCCCAGCTCATTTGAGCTAAATTAGTATAGATAACTGCCTTTTCGCTGTATGCGTTTGCACCCATATTTTCGGGTAGCAGCCAGTTAAGAACGTAAGCCGACAAGAATGAACTTAGCAAACGTAGTGTAAACATAATGATAGCCGATGAGCCTGTTTTTTTTTGGACAGCACTTTCTACAAATAAATTGTGCGAAATGAGGCACATAAGTGCTAATATCGTTATTTCGCGCATGTCTAATGCTAAGGTTGCAAGGATGGCTATGGGCGCGTAAAGTGTTAGGAATAGACTCGATATAAACACAATTGCAGATTCGCCTGGTAAGCCAACCACTGCAAATGTTGGTGCTAAATAATTGGCAATTAGTGCAATAACGCCAAAATAATTTAATAGACTAACAAAAAAACTGATTGGTAAAATAATCTTTAGTAGCCACCAACTTGTTTTTGCTGCTTTGGGCAATGCCCGCTTTGTGCTCAGTAAAATTCGTATAGCAGTAGTTTGCATCTCGTTTTTTTATGGTTGCGTAAATTGCTTAGAAAATTAAGTAAACTAAAGTTACAAATTTACACAATATTTTTCTCACATCTATATCGTTAAATATTTTTAGTACGATACAGGTCATCAATGTTTTTAAAGGTGAGGTACATCTTGCTACTTTTTAATTACTTTTGCGTTATTCCTAAAACGCACATACATCATGGCTCATTTTGTAAAAAAGAACAAAAATCACATTGGCTTGTCGCCTTACGCCTTGGTTTTTCAGGGTGAAAAGAAAACAGAAAAGGCAGTTTTAAATGTCTTGACCTTTGCACCTGAGAGTTTACAGGAATCAGAAATCCTGACTCCAGAGGAATTAAAAGCAATTCAAGAAGAGACGAAAATTTCTTGGCTGAATATAAGTGGTATTGATAATGTGAAGCTTATGGAGGTTCTTGCAGCGGTGTTTTCGTTAAATAAGCTTGTACTTTCGGATGTGATGAATCCATTGCTTCGTCCTAAAATGCAGGATTTTGACAATTATATTTTTGTAAATATAAAAATGTTATCCGAAAATAATATTCGTATAACGGTGGATTCGCTTAGCCTTATAATTTTCAATAACGTACTAATATCTTTTCAGGAGCAAAACGGCACTTGCTTCGAACCTATACGAGAAAGGATTAGAAAAAGTCAGCATAAAATTCGTCGCTCCGGAACCGATTATTTAGCTTTTGCTTTGTTGGATGTGGTGATTGATAATTACATTTATGTGATAGGCCAATTAGGTGAACGGATTGAAAATTTGGAAGCTAACATGACTAACGTTTTGAAGGTGGATTTTTTGGATCAAGTAAATTTTTTGAAAAATAATTTGAACATAATTCGCAAATATATCAAGCCTGCCAAAGAAATGATTCTGAATTTAGCAAAATTGGAAACCGACTTAATTCAGCCCGAAAACAAACTGCATTACAAGGAGTTGATTGACAATATTAACGAAGCCACCGAACTTGCTGATAGTTATCGCGAAATGCTATACGACATGATGAATATTTACCACACCAGCACCAGCACAAAGTTAAACGAAATTATCAGCGTCCTCACCATTATTTCAGTGATATTTATACCAATCACCTTCATTGTAGGCGTTTATGGAACTAATTTCGACAACTTGCCCGAGCTTCATTGGAAATATGGTTATTTCTACATGCTTGGTTTGATGGCAGCAATTACGGGAGGCATGTTGTGGTATTTCAAACACAAAAAATGGTTCTAATTCTAATTCCAATTCTAACTTCTATGTCAGTTCAAATTTCTTTAGTTTTACCTGAAAGGTTTGAAGCACATCGAACGAAATGCTTACGCCTATGGTATGCCATGCAACGCCCTCAAAATTATGTGCTTGTATGATTTTTATAGGAATTTTTACCTTGTCGATATAGATTGTTTTGGAGAGGAAAGTTTGTTGGTTAATAAATATTTCTTCGTACCAGTTTGGTGCTATTGCCGGAAAAAGTTTTGACAAACAAAAATCTTTTAATGTTTTATGCGTAATCCAATAGACTGCTTTTGGGGTAAAATAGACAATAGCATCTGCACTTCCAGATTGAAGCCACCCAACTGTTTGTGGGTATTTGCTGAAAACTTCAATGTATAAATCATTGTAATCTTTGTCTCTGAATTTTTCCGAAACGCGATAAGTCGTTCCGTTTATTGTTAATAGCAAATCCACATCTTGCCTTTGCATAACAAGATCATCGGGGCTGTCGGTGTCAAAGCGCTGAATATTTGTTGCACCCCAGCGTTCAGTGTAATGCTGGTTAGCCTTGATGGCTTGCTCCCGTTCGTAGAGAAGACTATTGCTAAAGCGGTAGTTCATGGATATGCTAAAATCGCAAGTAGCCATTTGCCAATGAACTACTTGCGATATGGAATGATTTACTCTTTTATAGCTTTAGCTTTTCTTGCTTTAAGCTTGGTTACTTCCTCTTCGAGCAACTCTATTTCTTTTTCTTGATTGGTAATTGTTTTTAGCAATTCACTGAGTTCTTCATTTTCGATGGTGGATGGGTATTGTGCTTCCACGCGTTCCAAAAAGTCGGCTAAGATATTCATGTAATTCATAAATGCATCATAAGCACTTTCAAAACTTGTACCCCAAGCATCGCGGTGGCTCATGTAACGAAAATGGTTCGACGATTGCAGCATAAGCCAATCGCGCTTAAGCGGTTTATCTTTACAAAGATTTACTCGTTCGCTCACGGCATACAGTTTATTCAATGCTTCTTGTTGCAAATCATTTCCTGTCCAGGGCGTTAAATCTTTGTCGTTGCCCACCCAACTCATTGGATAAGGTGCTGATAGCGCATCGAGTGCCTCTGTTTTTTTTGTAAATTCAGAAGGTAAAACAAAGCCGATATTCTGTTCCATAGCATGATATGGCAGGGCTTTCAGAAAATTAAATATACCCGATTCTGCTGTGTGAGTCATTCCAAATGTTTCGTAGCCCAGACCGATATTGATTATTTGTTCGTTTTCGGGCAACGCAGCAATCCAGGAAATGAATTTCTCTGCAGTAAGCATGCTGCTTTCAAAACGGAATGCAACGTCATCGCTGAGTTTCCAATTGCGAACAAGTAGTTTTAGCTTGGGACTGAGTGCGTTTTTATACACAAAATTTGGACTTTTCCAGCCCATCACATGCTTGGCTTCGTCTATCATCATGGTTTTATAGCCCATTTGGGATACTAAAGCTCCTATTTCATCGGAGTAAATAAGCTCCGTATTGAAAAATGTGGTGGGTTTGATACCAAATAAAAAGTTAATTTTGTCGGCATGTAGCTTAACTTGTTTGCTAAATTCATCTTCGTTGAATACGGATGCTAAGGAATGTGCATAAGGCTCCACCAGAAAATCTACACTTCCGGTTTTTGCCAACGCTTTGAAACTATCAATAACTTCAGGTGCATATTGTTCAAAGAGTTCTAATGTAATGCCCGAAATAACAAAGGCGCACCGAAATTTTCCATTCGAGCTTCGTATCATTTCAGAAATGGTGTGGTTGGCATCCATGTAGGATTGACTAACCAAACGCTGAATCCGATCTTCAGTCTGAAAATCATCGTAATAATAATGATTTTGACCAATATCAAAAAAACGGTAACGTTTTAACTGGATTGGCTCGTGAATTTGAAAATAGAAACATATATTTTTCATATACAAATATTTTTTGCCATGCGGCAGATTGTTTTAATAATTATTAGTTTATCAATACTTTACCATATTGTAAATGGCGCGCACTTTTAAGCCAGCATCATACCATTTTTTATTGTTTGCTTCTTCTTTACCTAACGTGCGTAAGCTTTCGTACATAGCCGGGTTTTTAACAATGGCATAGATTGCGTCTGCCATAGCATCGATATCCCAATAATCTGTTTTGATAGCGTGCGTGAGTATTTCGGCACAGCCCGATTGCTTTGAAATTATCGACGGAGTACCAACTTGCATGGCTTCTAAGGGCGAAATGCCAAAGGGCTCGGAAACGGAAGGCATGATATAAACGTCGCTTTCGGCAAGCATTTCGTGCACTTGGCGCCCTTTTAGGAATCCCGTAAAATGAAATTTATGTGCAATGCCTCTACGAGCTACTAAATCTATCATTGCCTCCATCATATCGCCACTGCCTGCCATCACAAAGCGCACACCATTGGTTTTTTGTAGCACTCTGTGAGCAGCTTCCACAAAGTATTCGGGTCCTTTTTGCATGGTAATTCGTCCCAAAAATGTAACTACTTTATCTTTACGAAGTGTTTTCGTAAACGAGTCCGCATCGGGTAAAGGTTCCACTGCATTGTGAACGGTAGTTACCTTGCGGGGGTCTTGATGATACTTTTCTATCACTATGTTGCGCGTTAAGTCGCTCACTGTCATGATGTGGTCTGCCATATCCATACCTCTTTTTTCGATGCCATATACCGTGGGGTTTACATTGCCACGGCTACGATCAAAATCAGTAGCATGCACATGTATCACCAATGGTTTCCCACTTATTTGCTTGGCAAAAACACCTGCGGGATAGGTGAGCCAGTCATGCGAATGAATGACATCAAAATCCAATTGATGAGCTAATACGCTTGCCACTGCTTCGTAGTTCCCAATTTCTTCAATCAAGTTTTCGGGGTAACGTCCCGAGAAATCAATACAGCCCAAATCATTGGTATAAATACGCGAAAAATCATATTTAATGCCATTGCGCAGCCAATAGTATTCATCCGGATGCATTATCCAACCTATGCGTTGCTTCACATAATTCCAATCATTTTCTTTCCACACAACTGGAACATTGCATGCGCCAATTATTTTCAGAAAACTTTGATCTTCATCGCCATGTGGTTTTGGAATCACAAAGGTTATTTCCATATCCTCTTGCTGCGACATGCCTTTGGTTAATCCATAGCTCGCTGTGCCTAATCCTCCGAGAATGTGGGGTGGGAATTCCCACCCAAACATCAATGCCTTCATAATTAAATATTTTCGTTAGTTTGTAAATAATCCAATACACGTAAAATTTCGGCAACGCTCATGGCAAACGACATGCCGCCATGACCTTTGTAAGGAGGGTTTCCATCGAATAACTCCGGTACTGTGCCCACACACAATTCTGTTAGCTCGGCTTCAATACCTGTCAGCATGCGCTCAATAAAGGAGCGACCGCTTTCTTTGTTAATTCGTAAATAAGCCATGGCGTAAGCGCCAAACGTAAACGGCCACACGGGTCCGTTGTGGTAGTTTCTGTCTCGTTCAAGCATGCCGCCAATGTAGTTTGGTCGGTACGATCCGCTTTTGGGACTAAGGCTTCGTAAGCCTTTGGGTGTAAGTAGTTCTTTGGTGCAAATATCCAAAACTGCTTTTTGCTGTTTTTTTTCTAAGGGCGAAAATGGTAATGAAACGGCATAAATCATATTGGGTCTCACCTCCGGATTTTTATAGTAACCATCCACATAATCGAATAAATAACTACCATTCCAAAAAGTTTGCACAAATGCTTCTCTGGTCATTTCGGCTTGATAATCTAATATGTCGGCAGCGTTTTCTTCGTTATTTGCCCGAACTATCGTTGCCGCAAATTTAAGGGCATTGTACCACAGAGCATTTATCTCAACCACATAGCCTGTGCGGGGCGTGATTGGAAAATTGTTTTCAACAGCATTCATCCAGCTTGCGGGCTTTTCCCTCCCTTCGGTATGTAGCAAACCATTGGCGTGTAATAGCAGCCGTGGATGATTTTGTTTCCGTATAAAGTTAATGATTTCGCTTATTATGCTACCAAAGCGCTTATTGGCTGTTTCAATGTCGGTGGTTTGAGCAAATTGTTGCACAGTCCATATAAACCACAGCAAAGCATCGGGCTCATCAATTCCTTTTAGTTTCTGGCTCAAATCTTTGCCGGCAATGAAATCAGTAATTTCTGCTACCGAAGTTTTCATTATCGCATCAAAATAATCGTGCCTCTTGGTTGAAAGTGTGCAGCCAGGTAAAGCTACAAACTGATCGCGTGCACGTGCCCCAAACCAAGGGTAACCTGCTAACAAAAAGGTGTTTTCGCCCTCGCGTTTGTAAAATTGTTGTGCAGAGTTACTCAGTGTATTAAACATATTGTCGCGCTTGTTGCGGCGTAGTAACTCATCCTCCCACAACTTGGCTAATTTTCGGGGTGATATTTCCGAAATACCTGCCGAGAAAATAATGGTTTCTCCTTTTTTTATAGGCATTTCAAAATCGCCTGGCACCACTAAGTCTTCTGTATAATCGTAACCACGCTCCTGCTCTTTGTAGTATTCTATGTTTTTATACCAACTGGGCTGATGATGATAGCTGCTTTTTTTTGAAAACTGCATAAATAAACAGGGATATCCAGGATATAAACAGTTTTTTGTCCCGTTTGCAATTTCGGTGTACGACGTGTCGGCATTGTCGTTTTGCTTGGATAATATATTGACACTCCGAAAAGCCAAAAAGGGTTTGAAGCGTAATGTTGTGGGTGAATGCGCTTCCAGCAAGGTATATTTTATCAAAATGCGCGGCTCAAAAGATACCAACATGCGTTCTTTGGATAACACAACACCGCCAACGCGGTAAATAGTGCGCGAAATGACATCACAGTCGAACTGACGAATGTATTTGTGTCCATTCGGACTGAAATTGTTACCATTGTATTTGTGTATCCCTAAATTAAACTCTGCGCCATGCTGAATCACTGTTTCGTCCAACGACGAAAGCAGAACATGGTTCGAATCATCCAACTCGGGCAATGGCATTACCAATTGTCCGTGATACTTACGGGTATTACAGTCTATCAGCGTTGTGCTGTTGTAAGTGCCTGCTCTATTGGTACGAATCATTTCTTTTGAAAGTGATTTATCAAGGTTTATCAACAGCGTTTTGTCAAATTTCAGGTAGCTCATAGCGGTAATTTTTATGTAAAAATTAATGTTCTTTTTTCGTTTTGCAATTTATGTGTATTTTTTTTATTTGACAATACTTTTTTAAAACAAAAATCATGTTTTTTAGCATATTATGGGTGATTATTTGTTTCTAAATTTTACAAAAATTCTTGCCGACCATTATTTTGTATGTTTTGTAATTATTTATACATTTGTAGCCTTTCAATAAAGTGTATTGTATGGCAGTTGAAATTTCACAAAAAAAAATTTTTTTCAGAAAACTTATTAGCATTGGTTTTGTGCCCATTG
>MNZK01000077.1 GCA_001873635.1 Porphyromonadaceae bacterium CG2_30_38_12
CATTTGCGCTGTCGTGCTTGGTTGTGTCGCGCGGAATATAGGTATGGCAATTGTACGAACGAGAAATATCCATTTTAGGCTTGGTAGGGAATTTGCCGCGGTACTTTTCAAAATTTTTATCCTTGAGCACTTTTTCCATAAAAAGAGCAAAAATTGGCAATGCTGTTTTACTGCCTTCACCTAACTGTCCTGTGCGGAAATGCACACTACGCTGTTCGCCACCTACCCATGCACCGCCAATTAGATTTTTGGTTACTCCAACAAACCACGCGTCGGAATAGTTCGACGAGGTGCCCGTTTTGCCACCAAAATTGGTATTTGCATTGAACAAGTCCCATTCCCACAATGCTTGCGTTGTGCCTCCTGGTTCGGTCATGCCACCTTTGAGCATTTCGGTCATCAACCACGATTCCTCGTAAGGTATTGCCACACGCTGTTTGCGGTTAGGCTCGTATATTACTTTTCCGTTTTTATCTTCGATGCGTGTAACCAATATTGGTTCGTGATAATTTCCTTCGTTAATCACAGTGCCAAAAGAATTTACCAACTCCAACAACGATACATCCGAAGCTCCCAAGCAAGTTGCAGGTTTATCTTCTAAGTTGGTTTTAATCCCCATTAGGTGCGCCACACGAATTATCTCGGGAATACCAACTTCTTGAGCTAATTGAACTGCAACAGTATTGATGGAGCGGGCAAAGCCATGTTTGAGTGTCATGCTGTAACCTAAATAAGAGCCGTTGGCATTTTTGGGCGTCCACGATTTTGGTTGTCCATTTTCGGTGTAATCCCACGTTACGTGTTTGTCAGTAATTTTATCGCAGGGTGCATGACCGTGTAGCATAGCTGTGGTGTAAACAAAAAGTTTGAAGGTAGAGCCTGGCTGTCGTTTTGATTGTGCTACTTTGTCGTATTGCCAAAATTTATAGTTTATGTCGCCAACCCATGCTTTAACCTCGCCATTTGAAGGCTCCATAGCCATAAAACTGGCGTGCATTATCCGATTCATGTAGCGGATGGAGTCTAGCACACTGAAGGTAGTATCTTTTTCGCCCTCTTTCCACGAAAAAACTTTGGTGCAGTGTGGGAGGCTTAAGTATTTATCAACAGAATCTTTGTTTCCATCGAACTTGGTGGTTAGTTGTGCATACGTTTTGGTTTTTTTTGCAATGTTCTCTACAAAATTTTTTATTTCTTCGCGGTGTTCGTCGCGCCATGGATTTTCATTTCCCCAATGGTCGTTGAAGCGCCGTTGCACATTGCGCATTTGCTTTTCAACCGCTTCTTCGGCATATTTCTGAAGTCGCGAATCGATGGTTACGTAAATTTTTAAACCATCGGCATAAATATCATAACCCGCTGATTTTTCCCATTCTTCTAAGTATTTAGCCAAATAGGAACGGAAATAGAGTGCTTTGCCATCCAAGGTTTGTTCAATACTGAATGTGAGCTTGATAGGTAATTGTTTGAGCGAGTCGCATGTGGCTTGTGTCAATACTTTATGGCTTACTAAATTCTGAAGTACTACATTGCGGCGTTCTTTGGAGCGTTTGGGATGTGTTTTGGGGTTGTAGGTACTTGTGGCTTTGAGCAATCCGACTAAGGTAGCCGATTGTTCATAATTCAGTTTGGCTGGGCTTGTTTTGAAATAAGTTTTTGCGGCTGTACCTATGCCATAAGCGTTGCTGCCAAAGTCCACGGTGTTGAAATACATAGTGAGGATTTCGTCTTTGGAATAGAAAATTTCGATTTTAACAGCAGTAATCCATTCTTTTGCTTTCATGATGAGCAATTTAACTCCTGGTATGAAGCCAAAAAGTCCTTTTGAGTATTGGTTTCGCGTTTTGTACATGTTTTTTACCAACTGCTGGGTGATGGTACTTGCGCCGCGTGCATTGCCTTTAGTCATGTCTTTTATGGCGGCGAAAACACCCTGAATATCAATGCCAAAATGTTCGAAGAAGCGTTCATCTTCAGTGGCTATAAGCGTTTGGATGAGGATAGGCGAAATTTCGTTATATTCAACTGTTGAACGATTTTCGGTAAAATACTTGCCAATTATTTGATTATCGGCAGAAATTATTTCGGATGCTAAGCTTTGATTGGGATGGCTGATGCTATGCAAACTTGGCGATTTACCAAATAGCCAAAGGAAATTAATGTCGATAAGAAATAATAATATTAGAAAAAGTACTATGCTGGTTACGAATATGTTCGCTGCTTTTTTATAGCTGTTTAGCTGCTGGAAACGTTTGTATCTTCGCTTTCTCCACTTTACAAAATTGATTGCTTGAATTTGGATAAAAGTCAAGGCAAGCTTCAAGTATTCATTTATTTTAAGCGACATACACGACAAGTTTTTTGCAAAGTTAAACTAAATAAAATTACTTCGTATAAAGTAGTTACTATCTTTACAATTATTTTTGATTTGTACTTTCATTGTTGGTCGTTTTTTCTAATTTTGAAATGGGAATGAGTTGTAGCATTTCATTCTCGGCTAATTCACCATTGTCTATCATAAAGCGAATAACTTGAATGGTTTGAGCTTCTCGGTAGGTTACTTTTTTTAGAATAGCATTGGTGGTGTAGGGTGTTTCATGAAGTAGTTCGGTAATCTGCTCCCTGATGTTCGCAAACAGCTTTTGTGAAACTTGATTTTCTGATTTGCTGAGGCAAACATCGCACTGTCCACAGGCGCTGCTACTTACTTCGCCAAAATAAGATAAGAGCACTTGACTACGGCAGTATTGGTCTTGTTGAGCATAATCCAAAACGCTCTTTGTACGCTTCAGGTAGCGCTCAAGCCTATCGTCGTAAGCTTCTTTGCCCAACACTACGCGTTGCGTTTCTTGTCTTTCGAGCGTAAAACTGAGGTAGGGCGTTTTTTTTCGGGGTATGTATTCGATAAGGTGTTCTTTGGCTAATGCAATGAGCGTTTCATATACTTTGTCTGTACTCCATTCCAATCTTTTTGCCAGCAAATTTTCGTTGATATAAGCAAAATCAGTAAATAATCCCGTATAGGAGCGTAGGAGTATGTGAACTAATTTTTCGGCATCTGCTGTTTGCTGTGTTCGATACAAATTGTCTTTATCCACGGTGAAAAGAAGTCGTGATGCATTGTCTTGTTCGTCGGTTAAATCAACATATCCTGCCTGTTGAAGTAATTTAATGGCATTGTAGGTCGTTAATATTGGCAGCTTAAATCGGGTGCAAAAGTCAGTAATGTCAAACACAAACACGCGCTCGAGACCTGAACCAACACCTATTTGATAGTAATTTCCGAGAGCCTCATATACTTTTAATATAAATTCTTTGGGCGGAAAGGTGTCAACCACACGTTTTTGCATTTTTACGGCGTCTCCTTTGTTATAAAGTATTACTGCATAAGCTTTAAGCTCATCGCGGCCCGCTCGCCCAGCTTCCTGAAAATATGCTTCAAGGGAATCGGGTAAATCTAAATGAATGACGGTGCGCACTTCTGCTTTGTCGATGCCCATTCCAAAAGCATTGGTCGATACAATAACACGTGTTTCGTTATTTTTCCATCTTCGTTGCCGCTCATCTTTTGTTTCATTTTTTAAACCGGCATGAAAATGCTCTGCCGAAATACCCTGTTCGATCAAAAAATCAGCAACTTCTTTTGTTTTTTTTCGATTACGAACATACACAACCGAAGTTCCTGGAACATTATTCAAAATGCGCAATAAGTATTCATCTTTGTTTTCGGTTGTGCGCACAACGTAAGCTAAATTGGAGCGTTGAAAACTTTTTTGAAAAAGATTTTTTTCTTTAAAACCTAATTTTTCTTGTATGTCGGCAACCACTTCGGGGGTAGCAGTAGCTGTCAAAGCCAACACAGGGACCCCTTCCAGTACCGTTCTGATTTCGGCAATTTTCAAGTATGCCGGTCGAAAATCGTATCCCCATTGCGAAATGCAATGCGATTCATCCACGGCAAGCATGCACACATTCATTTGCCTAACTTTTTCGACAAAAATGCTTGTGGCAAGTCGTTCGGGCGAGATATAGAGAAATTTGTAAGCCCCAAAAACAGCATTGTCTAAGGTGAGCTGCATGTCGTTGGCACTCATGCCTGAGTAAATTGCGGCTGCTTTTATTTCATGCTTTTTGAGGTTTTCCACCTGGTCTTTCATTAGGGCAATAAGTGGCGTAATCACTATACAAATGCCTTCTACAGCCATAGCAGGTACCTGAAAAGTAAGCGATTTACCTCCTCCCGTGGGCATTAATCCCAACGTGTCTTTACCCGATGCAATGCTCTTAATGATGTCGCCCTGCAATGGGCGAAAAGCATCGTAGCCCCAATATTGCTTTAATATGGAAAGAAATTGTTGCATGTTTGAGGATTGCTTATTTTGTATTTATGGAATGCAAAGTACGCAAATTTCGTTTATTCTCACAAATTTCAATGCCTTTGTAATCTTGAGTAATTGTGAAACCTCTAAGAGTAAGCATAAATTTGAATACGATATACTCTTTTAGCATATTGACAACCATTATTTGATTAAACAAAACTAAGAATGTTACAAGGTTGTTGATGTTTTAAAAAACAAAACACAGTGCTTTCAATTAATGAAAGCACTGTGTTTGTAACTTCAATATAGTTTCAGAATATTGAACAAACAATATTATAACTATATTCTTTAAGTGATACTCTTTAGCTGTATTCTTCGTCGAGAATTGTCTGAATATCTTCCACACAACTTCCACAAACAGCACCAGCCTCAATAGAATCGCCAACTTCTTCAACCGATTTGCAACCATTTGCACGGATTCCTTCTAAAATTTCACTTTTGCACATATCTAAACAGGTACAAATTACAGGATCTTCTGCCATAAACGTTTTATTTTTTAATTAGTAAATTATTATATCGTATAATTCTTATTGTTTTTCAAACAATTTATTCTAAAAATGGTTCACCAATGCTTGTTTTTTTAGAATAAAATTAAAAGAAACGTCATATAATATTAATACAGCAAAGTTAAAAAAAACTAATAGTTAGGGTTTATTATATTTATTATGATTTTGCAATGGTTTTAATTTTATTTTTTAATTCATTATCACTTAGATAATAAAATATTGATATGAAACTAAATTATATCATTGATAAGTTAAAAACAAGATTTTCTTAAAGCGTATGGTTTAGAAATACATTTTTTGTTGTCGTAATTATTGCTACATTCGCAGCGTCAAAGTCCAAGCGAGTTGGCTTTTTGAAATTCTACATCACAACATTCACTTTTTTTTAGTCGTTCATTTAAAATTACAGTATAAAAAAAAATAGGTCGGTATGTATGCCGATTTACAACAATCAATATTATTTATAAACAATTATTTACAAATTAAAAAAAAATTTTTTATGAAAAAAATTAGTTTTTCAGCAATTATGCTGGTGTGTGGATTCGCTGCCTTCGGTCAAGCCGTAAAAGACAGAAATGTTATTCCGGTAGCAGTAAGTTTAAATCAGGTATTACGTATGACCGTAACTAACGGGGGTAATATCGAGTTTGTATTTAACTCGATTGAAGATTACAAAAATGGTATTTCATCGGAAGCAGCTTCGAGTGCAGCCAACCCAATTTCTTCGGGTGCTATGTACAAAACTGATTTCACTGTATCATCATCTACGCGTTGGGCATTGACTTATGGAACCGAAGAGCCCACTTTTTTGGGCACCGACAATCCAAACACTGCTTTTGCATTGGATAATGTAGGTTTTACAATTTCAAATTTGGGCGTAAACACCTTCGAGGATGCTGCTTCACCAAAAGGAACTACTGCTTTAGCTTCTTTGTTTAGCACCCCAACCAAAAATGCGACTGAAGTAGCTGCATTGCAGACTTATCCAGTTGTTTTGATTGAAGATAATAACACTGTAAATGCAAATGCAGGTGATGCAGCCGACAATTCGTTTACGTTAAATTGGCGTTGCGGCACTGCTGAAGCTGGCGCTATAGTACCAATGAATGCAGTGAAAATTATTGATCAAAATCCAAGTCCAGCTCCTGATCGTTACGTTGCAAACGTATTATTTGATTTAGCTATTGATTAATTGATATAAACGTATTATTTTTGAGGATTGATCAATATGGTTTCATATTGGTCAATCTTTTTCATATATAATCTAATTATATTGTTTTTGCTAAAGTTTAATTTCCATGCATGTGTATTTATCAAAACGATTTGTTGTTAGGCTTTTTATTGTGTTGCTTACTGGCATTACACAACATGTTGAGGCGCAAGAGTGGAATGCGGCACACCTACATGTACTGTATGGGAGTTCATTGCCACTTAATTTCAACACACTAACAAAAATTAAAGCCGGCATTGAGGTAAGTATCGGAACTCGTTTTGGTATTTCACTTGCCGATTCGAGTGTCGTAGGGCATCAGCTTCAAGGTTTTGTACTCTATTGCAGAGCATTTAATAATCAAGCAAATATCAAAGGAGATGCATACACCTTGCCGCTAAACAAGATAAAATTGAAGGCAGAGAATGTAATTGGATTGGAAACGGGAACTTCCTATGGTTATAAAGATTTATCAGTAGATTGGGTGCCTTTATTTACTTACACAAACCTTAGTTGGACTGATTTGAGTTGGGCAACACACCAGTTGAACATAGCATACCAGTGTGGCAAGTCGATTGCCGATGGTGGCAATGGCACTTTAATGGGCGAGGAGCCTGATTATTACAATGTGGAAATAGAGTTTGAATTGGTACCAACAGGTCCCGGATTTTAAATAAAGTTGAAAAAGTTAATTACCTATAAGCGCAGTTACTTATTAACCATAGCTATTTTTTTTGTAATGTGTGTTTTCGCACAGCAAAAAATGAGCTCTGTAAGCCTGTTTTTTACTAAACAAACAGATAGCCTCGTGGTGGGGAACGTGAGTTTTAATGTTTTGAAAATTTGTAATCCTACCAGTCAAATAGTTGCTGGTAAACTAACCATTAACGGACCAGAAGATTGGAAAATAATTTCGATAGGTGCTGCCGAAATTTCGATACCTGCCAACGACACAAGCTTCATTCCTATTCACATATCACCCTCCATGAATGCCGTAGGTGGAGTTTCATATTTAATAAATGCAAATTTACGTACTGCGCAACGCTTGCTCATGGCAAGTTGCAACCTGACTGTGGCTGCGCATTCTAAGTGGGATTTTTCGGTTTACAAAAACAAGTTATTCTTTACAGAAACTAATCCCAAAACTACGATACAAATTCGTCTTGCTAACAAAGGGAATACGAATGAAGTGTTGAAGCTGGATTATAAAGTGGGCAAACTGTTATCGTTTCGCGACAATACAAATGTTTACACCGAATATATAAATTTAGGTGCTTACAAAGATACCACTATATATCAGACCATTTCCTCGCAAGTGAAAATGACTGATGCCCAGAAGCAACGTTACCTCAATAATTGGAAAGAAACGTCGGTAATTATTACTGCTTCATCAGACAAAGAAATAAAATCTACAGCGTTGCAAATGCACAAACTGAACAGTGTTTACGTTAACCAACGAAACGAAAGTGCATCGCCTCTCAATGTTGACTATCAAATGTATAATTTGATGTCCAATCAGCCTATTCGAACAAATTTTAGACTTTACGGAAGTTTGCTTTTTTCAAAAAATAGAGAAATTCAGTACTCAACAGGCATCCAAAGTATTTATTTGGGATCCACTAACGAAAAATTTAATTCATCACGGCAATTGCTTTACAATTTAAAATACATTAGTTCAAGAAGTTTTACCCAAGTGGGATATAATGTGAGCAACAGCAGTTTACATGCCATTAACGGACGCGGTGTGGTAGGTCAATTTCGCTTTAAAGACAACAGCCAACTAAGTTATGCTTTGATTCAAAATCCATATTCGTTGAGTTGGGCTCAGAGTGTTGGTATTAGCAAAAACATAAAGCGCTTCTCTGTATCTACCGAATTGGTGAATGAGCAGGCTGCTTCCGGCTTGTACAAAGCAAGTTCTGTGGCATTGGGAACGGGCTTTTCGGTTTTTAAAAATCATTCGTTCACGCTGGAAGTTTTAGGTTCTAAAGTGGGGCTTACTCTCAATGGTTTACGCGATACCTCGGTGATAGGCTTTAGCTATCGAGCCAGTTATAGCGTCCGCTACAAAAACTTTGGTTTACGTCTGAATACAATGAGTTCGGCGCACAATTACATATCCAATTCGGGTTTACAACAAACTTACCTCGATGGTAAATATAAACTTAACGACAAAGTGTATTTTACCCTTTATGGAAATCGTCAGTTCTATGCTACTTCAGGATATCCTTCTAATTTTTACAATCCTGTAAATTATAACAGTACTGATTATGCACGTATTGCCGTATCGTTTTATGCGGGTAATGTTATTTATCAGGTTGGTCCAAATTACAGTGGATCGTCGCGGCAAGTACTCAATAGTTTTACAAATTACAAAAACGAATTTGTAAGCTATCAGCCGGGTTTGTGGTGCGCTGCAACCATTAAGTTGCCTGGATATCGTTCAATAACTCCCAACGTTACAATCAATAATATTCGCTTTCGCTTCCGAACAAACGACCCAAGCTTAGATAATTTTTCATTAAACAATAACTTGTTTTATTCAGTAGGACTGAATTATTATGACAATGTGTGGCGTGTAAATGCTTATTATACAAGCGGTTCGACAAGTGACTTGTATCGAAGTGTGCAAGTGGACGAAAAGCCAACACTTTCAAGTAGTTTACAATTTAGACCCTCCTACGAAAATTATTTTTTTCAGCGAAAAGTGAAACTAAGTGCTTACCTCAATTATGCTTATTATATGCCTTCGGCACGCGAAAATATTTCGTATAACGTACGATACGATCAATTCTTGAAAGGTGGTTGGAATCTATCAGTAAGTGGCTTTATGTACACCAACGTACGGGTGCTTAGTAATGAGCAGGGACGTGTGTCGAGCAAAGATATGAATGTGGTGGTTGGTGTTAGTAAGTCTTTTAACATACAGCAGCCTCGTCAAAAATATCACAACATGAAAGTGTTGTTTTTCAATGACTTGGACGGAAATAAGCAGAAGAGTGACAACGAACCCCCCGTGCGTGATATTTTGGTTAATATTGAAAAAGAACAAATTAAATCGAACGAAAGAAGCTCAATTCCAGAGATAAATCTTATTTCGGATCAAAATGGGTCTGTGACTGTTGAAAATTTGCCTCGCGATAACTATAAACTTTCGTTTGCCCCAGCGTCTAATTTGGAGTATTTATATTTTTTAAATGGTTCGGATCAAATTTATTATAACAACAAAAATGGCTCTTTGTACGTTCCATTAGCTGAGAGTTATAAAATAAAAGGGCGAATTGTGCTGCAGCGTGATCCGAATAGCACCGAAGGAAAAATTGATTTGGGTGGTGTGCGTATCACTGCCACGGCTGCCAATGGCGAAAATTATGCTGTTTTGACCGACAATACGGGTTCGTTTGTGCTCAGTGTACCTAATGCTAATAGGTTTAAGCTGAAAATAAATAATGTGTTTGGTCAATATTTTCAGATAGACAACGACGAGATTGATGTGCAGTTTACACAAAGTAAAACGATACAAGTCGATTTTACGTTCATAGAGAAACGTCGCGAAATACAATTCGATAATAGTAACCAGCTATACAAATTTAACAATATTAGCAATTAATTATAAAAAAAATAATGGAAAAACGAATCGTTGGCATACATGACAAACTGCCACTAATACAAAGTTTACCGCTTAGCTTGCAGCATCTCACAGCCATGTTTGGCGCTACTATTTTGGTGCCTATTTTGCTTGGAGTGGATCCTGCCATTGCGTTACTTATGAACGGTATCGGTACTATTCTTTATTCTTTGGTAACTAAAGGCGGTATTCCTGCTTATTTAGGTTCCAGTTTTGCTTTCATTGCACCAGTAATGCTTATTACTGAAAGTTATGGCGGTTTTGCTCATGCGCAATCGGGTTTTATTTTCTTTGGCTTGTTTTTTATTATTATTTCATTTGTTGTATATCGTTGGGGCATTCGGTGGATAGATGTTGTGATGCCACCTGCCGTGATGGGGGCTGTGGTAGCTATTATCGGTCTTGAACTGGCGCCAGTGGCTGTGCAAATGGCTGGTTTGGCTCCTTGGCCAACTAATGTGGGTTCGGTAGTGCCGGCATTTGTAATGGAAAAAAACACGGTTTTTGTTTCATTGTTCACACTTACAGTTGGAATTGTAGGCTCAGTCATGTTTCGTGGATTTTTGCAAATCATACCTATTTTTATCGCTGTTATTGCTGGATATGTCCTGGCATTCGTTTTGGGTATGGTTAATACCACCGCTATTTCAAATGCTTCGTGGTTAGCATTACCCACCTTTCAGACACCGATTTACGACCCTAAGGCGATACTAATTATTGCGCCTGCTTGTCTTGTTGTGTTGGCTGAACATATTAGTCATCTGATAGTTACTGGAAAGATAACAAACGAAAACTTAATGAAAAATCCTGGATTGCACCGTTCACTTTTAGGCGATGGACTGAGCAATTTATTGTCGGGCTTTGTCGGTTCGCCTCCAAACACAACTTATGGCGAGAATATCGGCGTGATGGCTATTACACGCGTTTATTCCGTTTGGATTATCCGCATCGCTGCCCTATTAGCCATAACCTTTTCGTTTATAGGCAAAATTTCAGCAGCTATTTCCTCTATTCCTGCTGCCGTCATGGGTGGTATTACCATGTTGCTTTATGGAGTTATTGCCGTGCAAGGTTTTCGAATGTTTGTGGAGCAAAAAGTTGATTTCAGCAATAATCGTAACATGGTGTTGGGTGCTGTAACTTTCGTTGTGGGTGTCAGCAGCGCTGCCGTTAATATAGGAACTGTTCAGCTTAAAGGGATGGCTTTTGCAGCGATAGTAGGTGTTGTATTGTCGCTTATTTTTTGGCTGTTCGACAAAATGAAACTCATGAACGACAATTAGTATCTGAATTTTCGCAGACAGTATGGTGCTAATGTGTATCTGAAAAATAGCAACAATCAAATTTATAGCGAATAAAATACATTGAGCTGATTTGATTTTGTTGTTTTGTTGTATATTTGCATCGTAAAGTGTCCGTGCATTTGGATATTTTGCACTTTAAATAAGTACTGAACTTACCCTTTACAAATACAAGATACTACTAAAAATAAATAATATGACAGCAAATTTTGATGAGATACGTTGCTACCACGACCACGAAGTTCCGGCAGCACTTGAGCGATTGAGTAAGGAAAAACAGTTTATGAAGGTATTAAGTACGGTGTATCCGCTGATGCCCAAAGAGACTTTGAAACAGCGTCTTAGCACGTTCAAAACGAAATATGAATTTCAAGAAAAAATGGTTTATCCGTTTTTACAATACATCAATGCCAATCTTACGAAGGGCATTGAACTAAAGGGTTTGGAAAATATTGATACTTCCAAACCTTATTTGTACATTTCCAACCATCGCGATATTATTTTGGACTCGGCTTTGCTCTGCTATAATCTGATTAACAACAAAATGGATACTGTTGAAATAGCAATTGGCGATAATTTGTTAGTATTCCCATGGATTGAAGATTTAGTGCGTGTAAATAAAAGTTTTATTGTGAAACGTGGTCTTAGTGCGCGTTCGGTGCTCGAAAGTTCACAACGATTGTCGCACTATATAGCGTACACCTTGCACAGCAAGCAGCAATCTATTTGGTTGGCACAGCGCGAAGGACGAGCAAAAGATGCCAACGACCTTACGCAGGAAAGCTTATTGAAAATGCTGAATATGTACGGTACGAATGGAATAGCGAAAAATCTTGCTGCTCTAAATATCTGTCCGCTTACTATTTCTTATGAGTACGATCCGTGTGATTATCTCAAAGCAAAAGAGTTTCAGCAAAAGCTTAACAATGCTGATTTTAAGAAATCGCCACAAGATGATTTGCTTCACATGGAAACGGGCGTAATGGGATACAAAGGCAAAGTGATTTACACTATGAACGGAAACATAACCGAGGAATTGTTGGCAATGGAAAATGAGTTTTCAAACAAAAATGAATTAGTTGAAGCGATTGCTAAGCGAATTGATTACCACATTCACAGTGGTTTTACGATTTATAACATCAATAAAATTGCATTCGATTTGTTAGATGGTAGCGGTCGATTTGAAAAAGAATATACCTTGATTGAGAAACTCGATTTTGAAGCGTATATTGCCAAGCAAATTTTGAAGATTGATTTGGAAGACAAAGATGAAGATTTTTTAACCCAAAAAATGCTCGAAATGTATTCTAATCCGCTCATAAACAAGCTAAAAACTGTTGAGAAATAATAAAAGTACCCTCGCCGGGAATCGAACCCGAATCTAAAGTTTAGGAAACTTTCGTTCTATCCATTGAACTACGGGGGCATTTCTCTTTTTTAAGGTTACAAAAGTACATTATTTTTTTGTATCTAACAGCTTTTAAATGATAACCATTTGTCAGAATAACGCATGTTTAAGCTTTTTTACGGCATTATTTATCTCCTAACGCTATTGCCCTTGCGGGTATTATATGTTTTTTCGGATATGATTTTCCCTTTGGTTTATCATGTCGTTAGATATCGTCGTAAGGTGGTTCGAAAAAACATAACCAACTCATTTCCAACTAAAAATAGTGATGAGATACGAAAAATAGAACGAGATTTTTATCATTTTTTTTGTGATGTTTTCATTGAAGCTATGTATCGGGTCAATATGAAGCCCGATGAGATTAAGCGCAGAATATCGTTTAAAAACGTGGATCTTGTGGAGGCGATATATGCGCAAGATAAAAGTGCATTTTTACTTATGGCGCATTATGGAAATTGGGAATGGGTGTCGGCTCTTTCGCTTCATTTGCCCACGGAGAGTCCTTTGTATGGTGTGTATAAACAACTTCGAAATCCCGATTTCGACACATTTACTTATCAGCTACGTTTGAAGTACAACATGGGCAATGTAGAAATAAAAGATTTGGTGCGCACCTTACTGCATAGGAGTAGCAGTGGTAAAAAAGGCTTGTATGCCATGCTTGGCGATCAACGCCCTTTAGGTGGAAAGGGTGCACGCTTTGTAACGGAGTTTATGCATCAGCCTACTGCCGCTGTTGTTGGCACTGAAGTGCTGGCTCGCAAGTTCGATTATCCCGTTTTTGTGTTGACAATAACTCGCCCGCGAAGAGGATATTATGCGTGTGAAATCAATTTGATTACCGATAAGCCTCGCCAAGAGGAAGCGTATTTTATTTCTAAAAAATATTTTGAAAAGCTTCAACAAGATATCGAAACGAATCCATCACTTTGGTTGTGGTCGCATAATAGGTGGAAACAAAAAATATCGTTATGAGTAAAAAGAAAAAGTTTTTTGTGGTGTGGGATGGGTATGAGCCTGGCATTTACAAGTCGTGGGAGGAATGCAAAAAACAAACGCATGGTTTTGGCGAGGCAAAATTTAAAGGCTTTGAAACGTTGGAAGATGCGCGGGAGGCTTTTCTTTCGCCATACTGGAGCTATGTTGGTAAAAATGCAGACACAATTCAGTCTCACAAGGCAATAGCCAATGTTGGGCTGCCAACTCTTGATAGCATTTCGGTGGATGGCGCTTGTAGCGGAAACCCTGGGAAAATGGAATATCGAGGTGTGTATTCTAAAACAAAGGAAGTGATTTTTCATCAGGGACCGTTTAACGAGGGAACCAATAATATAGCCGAATTTTTAGCTTTGGTTCATGCCTTGGCACTTCTCAAGCAACAAGGCAAAACGATACCTGTTTACACGGATAGTATTACTGCTTTAGCTTGGCTTCGCAAAGGCAAAGCTATGACCAAACTGCAACCTAACGAATCGAATGCTGTTCTTTTCGATTTGATAAATCGTGCCGAAAAATGGTTAGCAAACAACAGGTACAACACGCAGGTGCTGAAATGGGAAACTGAGGCATGGGGCGAAATTCCTGCTGATTTTGGAAGAAAATGAGGTGTGCTTATTCCACAAACTCCAACCTAAAGTTTTCTCCATCGTACACACCGTAGGAAAAAATAGATACAAAGTCGCCAAGAATGATAATGCGGCTGTTGTTTTTGATTTGCAAATCGAGCGCAACATGCCGATGACCATATATAAAGAAATCTATGTCGGGATGCGTTTCGAGATAGTTTTTGGAGTATTTTACTAAGTTTTCCTGATGCTCGCCCATATATTTTCCATCGTAATTTTGATGTTTAAGGCGGTTTTGCATCGACCATCTGTAGCCAAACCGTTGCCCCCAACGAATGGGATAATAGCTAAACAGAACTTGTGCAAAGTGGCTGTGAAATAGCTTGCGAATAAATTTAAAACCCTTGTCGTTGTCCAATCCATCGCCATGAGCTAAGTAGAAACTTTTACCTAAAATATCGATAGTTTCTGGTTTCCGGTGCACTATCAAACCGAGCTCCTGCTCGAAATAGTCAAAAGCCCATATATCGTGATTCCCCGTAAAAAAGTGAATTTCAATGCCTTCGTCCACCATTTCGGCTAATTTGCCAAGCAAACGCACATAGCCTTTGGGCACAACAGTTTTATATTCGAACCAAAAATCAAATATATCGCCCAGTAAGTATATGACTTGCGCCGTAGGGCGAACGCGTTCGAGCCAACGCACTAATTTGCGCTCGTGTGCAATTTTGTCGTTGAGCAATAAGGACCCTAAGTGAGCATCGGATACGAAATATATTTTTTTCTGTTGTTCCATACTGCTAGTGTGCTGTTTCATGTAATTTTTACTGCTATCCATCAATGTTTTCTATCTTACCTAAGGTTATATAGCAAAGATAACCAGTAGTTTCGTAGCCCATTTCACGCACAAGTTGCATATAGTTTTTCACCTGATTTGTGTATGAAGGTTTTTCGCTATCGCCAAATTTGTAATCAATGATAGTTGCTTGCGAATTTTTGATAATAACACGGTCGGGGCGATAATGTTTACCCGCGGGCGTAAGAATAATGGCTTCATTTAAAATTTTATTGCCCGTAGAAAACCACTCGGCAGTATGAGGCAACGCCCAGAATTTTTCCAATGCTTTAGCTACCAAAACGCCTTCGGATGAGCTGATACGTCCCTCGCGCACTAATTTTTCTATGGCAGGTTGCTGGTCCGATTGGTATTGCATGTTTTGGAGTATCTCGTGCATGATGGTACCAAAATTGAGCGTGCTGTCAGTGAGTTGTTGGTTTTCGAGCCAAACATCTGCGCTGAGGTTTCGTAGTTTTAGCCGCTGAAACGCATTGCCTGAAAGGTAGTTATTAATGTTTTTGTGTGTGGTATCTATTTGTTTATTAGCTTTTTTGTTAGCCGAAAAAATGCCCCAAGTGAATGTGTCGTTTGCACCGTTAAATTTCCCTTCGATGGCTGCATTATGAAGCGAAAAATACAATAAACCACCTAAGGTCGAAATCCCTTCTATGCTTTCAATTTCTTTGCTGGGCATAGGCGAAAGGCATATCAATTCATGCTTTGCTCGCGTGAAAGCTACGTATGCTACATTCAGACTATCAATGTATTGGTGCATTAATTCGTCAAAATACTGCGGAGCAAATATAGACTGTGCCAATTTTGCGTTGTAATCAATAGGCAATAAGGGTAGATCGTTGAAAGGAGCTTCGGATGGTTCAGTCCACAAAATATTTTTTAGGTTGCCTTTGGTTTTGGTAAGCTCCCAGTCGCAAAATGGAATCACAACGGCTTTGAAATCAAGACCTTTCGATTTGTGAATGGTCATCACTCGAAAAGCATTTTTGTTTTCGGGCGTCGAAATACTCTGCTTTATACCCGTGCTGTCCCACCATTGTACGAAGCTGTTCAAATCGGTATTTTTGCCTGATGTAAATTTAAAAACAAGATCCTGAAAGCCTTGTAAAAAAGCTGTTTCGTGATACCAACTTCCCAAGTCGAAAAGGGAAATTATTTTTTCAACCAAATCGTAAATGGATGAATTTTTTATGTTTTTCAATGCCTCAACCTGCTCGTTATTAAATAAATGGGAATAATGTTCTCCTGTTAAATTTTCGTCGAAGTTTGTGGAGAGTGCCTCGTCCTGCGTCAAGTGAAGTGCTGCTCGCGCATATTCAAAATTGAGAAGTGAGTGGCTTATTTTGTCGGCTGGGTTTAACATCACTTTGAGCAAACTCACAATAAATCGGGTGGTGGATGCCGATGAAATAAGCAAACCTTCACTTCCCATCACATTGTAGCTGTAGCCAGCTTTCGCCTCGTCGGAGGCTTTGAAGGTTAATAAGGTATGAATTACATCGCGCGCTTCATCGTTTTTTTTTACTAAAATGGCTACTTCGCCAGGTAAGTAACCCCTGTCCTGGATCCCTTCTAATAGCTGCGGTAAACGTTGGAGACTTTTTTCCTTCCAATTGTTGTCGCCATCTTCTCTGTCAATGAATTGAATTTGAACGATACCTTCACCAGCCCGTTCGGAAGTTTGTTGAAACACGTGTTGATAGGCATGGTGAATCCGTTCGGTGTGAGCTTGTAGGCTGGGGTAAACAGTTAGCACCGGCTGTAAGGTTGCATTAAGTTTTTGTTGCAAAATGTCGGCACCCATACTGAAAAATGTATTGTTAAAGTGCACTACATTCCGATCGCTCCGCCAGTTGGTATCTAAGTTTATTTCGCGCCACTGCTCGGGTCTGAAATCGGTCATCACTTGCTCGTCTAAGAGTTTCCAGTCCGAGTTTCGCCACCGATAAATGCTTTGTTTTACATCGCCCACAACCAAGTTAAATAGATTGGCTGCTAAGCTATTAGCAACCAGTGGGTAGAAATTTTTCCATTGCAAAAGCGAAGTATCCTGAAACTCATCAATCATAAAATGGTCGATGTGAATGCCTGTTTTTTCATATACAAATGGCGTTTCGGAGTTGTCAATGATGCGGTGCAACAGCATGTTTGTGTCCGAAATGAGCATAGCATTTTGTTCGTCGTTCAATTTCTTAATCTGCATAGCCAAATCGGAAAGTATTCCTAAGGTATTGATATTTTTCAAAATTATAGTTGCCGAATTATAGCCTATAATATCTTTTTGAAGCATGCTAATAAGGTCAGATAAGTCTTGTTGCAAGCTGCGAGCATAGAGTTCTTCGATGGCTATGATTTTGTTTCTGGGCGTAGTTTTAGTGTAGCAGTTTTCAACATTATCGGCTAATTTTACAAATGTATCTTTTAGTTCAAAGATTCCATTTCCAAATTTTTCCAAATTTTTCATCGCTGAGCGAGAGCCTCCTTTAAAGTCTTCGGTCGTCAATCCTGCCTCTTGTATGTTGGTGAGCAATTGCGAAGATTTGGTTTTTATGGCTGTTTCGTATGAAATGGCTACTTGTCTAAGTTTCTGTCTGTAAGCGCTCAGGAAAGCCCTGTCGTGCAGTTTGCGGTTGGTTTCCTCCGCTTTGTTTTGGTAACTCTCTTTGAAAATTTCTTTGCCAAGGCTTTCTATGTTGTTGCGTGGATTCCAGTTTTCAGACTGCTCAATACGTTCTTCGGCAAAATTGGTAAGCCAGTTAAGTAGCTGTGTGTTCTCACTCTTGTTTAAATCTTCAAACAAGTTGTCGATGGACTGTTGCAGGGTGGCGTCGCTATCCAACTCTAAATTGTAACCGCCTTGCACGCCAATTTCACGGGCAAAAGCACGAATAACTTGCTGAAAAAACTTGTCGATAGTGCTGATTGAAAATGAAGAGTAGTCATGCAAAATGGCAATTAGAATTTTTCGGGCACGTTGGTCAACAGCCTCCGAAGTCAAAGCGTAATTGGTCATTAAATCAGTCCGATAATCAGATTTTTGACTTGTACTTAACGCATGCAGTTCTTTCAAAATGCGCGATTTCATTTCGTCAGTTGCCTTGTTGGTAAAGGTTACAGCTAATATTTTGCGATAAGTGCGGTCGCTATGGTTACTAAATAGCAAGGCTATGTAATCGCCAGTTAAACGATGTGTTTTCCCCGAACCAGCCGAAGCGCGATAGATATTTAACACGATAGAGTAGTTTTATTGTGCAATTTCATAATGTAGGTTGCATAACGAAACACAAAGTTAATCGTATTTTTGAAATATGGATGACATATAGGCTATAATTTGTACTAAATTTATTTTTTTAACAATAACATATCTTGTTGATTGTCAGTGTGTTTTTAAAATATCATAGGTTTTTATAAATATACGATTTATTTTATTTGACATTATGTTATTTTATTTCGTATATTTGCAGAATTATAACACTAAAATTGTTTATATATTAGAAATAAATTATTTATAGTGCTGTGTTTTCTTACATTATGATTATTCACAAATAGAAAGAATAAATATGTACAATTTA
>MNZK01000086.1 GCA_001873635.1 Porphyromonadaceae bacterium CG2_30_38_12
GTTAAACAACGTACGCCAAAATTCATGATTGCCGGTAATGAATGTTACTATGTAGATTCGGAACGAAAAATAATGCCTGTATCGCTAAACTATGCTGCCTACGTTCCTGTGGTTTCTGGACGCATACTTCGCTCTATGGCTACGGGTGATTTATTCGATTTTATTTCATTTTTAGAGAAAGATGCTTTTTGGAATGCACAAATTGAACAAATATTTGTGCGCGACGATTTAACCATTGAGCTTGTTCCTCGTGTAGGCGAAGCTGTCATATATTTAGGTAAATTAGAAAACTACAACCTGAAATTACGTAATTTGCGTCAGCTTTATGAGCAAGCCTTCAATGTGATAGGTTGGAATAGATACCAAAAAATTGATTTGCAGTATCAAAGTCAAATTGTATGTACCAAAACAGGCACTGTGCCCGAAATACTAAAACCAGATACAGCAGTTGTAAAAGATAGTTTAGCATTAAAAAAAATATGATGTCCAATAAATTTGTTGCAATAGATTTGGGAAGTACCCGGATTTCGGCTATGGCTGCCGAAGTTCAGGAAGATGGTTTTTTGAAAATATTAGGCATCGAATCCAAACCAGCCGACGACATTAAATATGGCACTGTAGAGCAAGTTTCTGGCGCTGCTTATAAAATTAATGAGTTGGTGAAACTGCTCGAAAACAGTGCACGTTTAGGTAAAGTGGATGTGGTGTCGGTGAGTGTTGGTGCTAAAAGCATGAAAAACATTTTTGTAACTGTAAGTCATAGTGTTGGAGCTTCGAATACGGTTTCGGAGTTGCTTGTGTCCGACATGCTTGTGGAAGCAGAGCGAAAAGTTACCGGCGAACAAATAGCAGTATATGATGTCATTCCTCTTTGGTATGAATTAGATGGCAAGCGCATGGACGAACCTGTGGGGCAGCCAGGCAATCAATTAGTTGGCAAATACAATGTTGTATTCGGCAATGCCACTATAGCCGAAAATTTGGAACGATGTTTCGACAGAAATGGTTTGATTTTAGAATATCGCTGCTTAGCCGTAGATGCCATTTCTACAGCTGTGCTCGACGAAGATGAACGTGAAAAAGGCTGCGCGCTCATTAATTTAGGCGGACTAACATCCACCTTAGCCATTTTTGCCGATGGTGCTTTGCAAAAATTAGTTGTAGTGCCTCTTGGAGGAAAACATATTACCAAGGATATTGAAGAATTTGGTATCAGCGAGCAAAATGCCGAGCGCTTGAAGTGCGTCAAAGGGGCTGCTCTCGAGAGTGCCGTGGGCAAGCCCATTAACATCAAGGTGCCATCCATAAATCCCGAAAATCCACCCGAATTAGTATCTACACAAATTTTAGCTTTAGCTATTGAGGCTCGCTTGGACGATATTATGAATCCCATTTTTGATGCCATCGAAGCTTTTGAAGGCTCACTTGACAGTGGTATAATCCTTACTGGAAATGCCTCGCGCCTAATCGGAATTTCAGACTATATCAAAGAAAGAACAGGATTTAAGACACGCTTTGGCAATTACAACGATTGGTTAGGCGAAAATACAGATCCGAAATATATTGACATCTCCTACTCACAATTAGCAGGAACCATTTTGTTGAATCATGAATATAGACAAGAGCATCCGTTGGAAGATAAAGTAAAAGCAAAAAAGAAAAGCGCCGTTGATACTCCAAACAAAAATAGAAAACTTGGGGTTACTGCTACAAAATTATTGTTCGATTTTTTTGAAGATAAAAATAAAATGAGTTAGTGATATAAACAAACTGATATAAACAAACCGATATAAAATTAAATCTTATGGGATATTTAGACGATGGCTTACCTTTAGAATTGCCTGTTATTGATTCGTCCATCATTAAAGTAATAGGCGTTGGTGGTGGTGGTGGCAATGCGGTGAACCACATGTACCGTCAAGGGATTACAGACGTGTCGTTTGTTGTGTGTAACACCGATAATCAGGCACTTATTAAATCGCCAGTACCCAATAAAATACAATTAGGCGAAGGCACAACTTTAGGTCTTGGTGCAGGTGGCGACCCCAAAGTTGCCCGTCGTGCTGCCGAGGAATCCATTGATAAAATTCAGAGTTTGCTTCACGATAACACAAAAATGGTATTTATCACCGCCGGGATGGGTGGAGGCACTGGTACAGGTGCATCGCCCGTTGTAGCCAAAGCAGCCCACGAACTGGGTATTCTCACCGTAGGCATTGTTACTATTCCATTTGCTTTTGAGGGCAAACAAAAAAAAGTGCAGGCTTTGGAAGGAGTAGCCGAACTGAGTGAGCATGTGGATGCTATATTGGTTATCAACAACGAAAAATTGAAAGAGATTTATCCTGATTTGGAGCTATCCAATGCATTTGCCAAAGCCGATGATGTGCTTACGAATGCTGCCAAAGGAATTGCTGAAATAATAACAGTGCCTGGCTACATTAATACAGACTTTGCTGATGTGTATAGCATAATGAAAGATGGTAAAGTTGCTATCATGAATACAGGTTATGCGTCGGGAGAAAACCGTATCTCCAAAGCCATTCAAGATGCTTTAAATTCTCCCTTACTGAACACCAACGATGTAAGTGGTGCCAGCAAAGTGCTTCTCAGCTTGTATTGCTCCACAACCAATCAAATTAAAATGGAGGAAGTGCAACAAATTCACGATTTCATGAATAAGGTGGGCGATAATGTTCAAGTTATTTGGGGCGCTACTTTTGATGATAATTTGGGCGACAGTGTCAAAATTACGATTATTGCTACGGGTTATGGTGTGGGCGACATACCGGGCATGCCTGTGAATGTAGTGAACAGCAAAAAAACAACTTCAACAACCGACACCAATGGTAACGTGTTGCAAAGCATGGTAAATGCTATTCAAAATCTGAATAGCGATAAAGCCGACAAAGAAGAAAAAGATCCGATGCAAAAAATTATTGAGGAGTATTATGGAACTGATAAAGACAGAACTCCCATAGATGAACTGCCCTTAGAACTTGACTTAGATGCTGACGACAACAAGCTGCGTTCGGATGCTGAAAAGCCAAAAGCAAAGGCAGAGCCCGAGTTGGAAACATTTACATTGGATGATTTAGAAAACGCAACCAAACTAAAAAAGATTGAGAATATTCCAGCTTGGAAACGTCGGTTTATGAAAAACTAAAAAACCAGCATAAAAGCGCTAAAATTATTTTATTTTAGCGCTGTGCGAAGGTTTATTCACTAATTTTTCAGGTGTATTCATGACCACACCACCTGCATACTTGTAAGTAAAATTATAAACCCCTTCGTTGGAGCTGGTCTGGTTAAATTCATTGGTGTGAATTACAAGATTGACAGTTGTGGCGGTAATAGTTTGAAGAGTTTTCAGATTGAAGCTCACAATGCCTCTAATGTTCACCGACGGGTAATCGTTGTTGGCATTGTGGCGAACATCCAGATGAATTTTACCATCGCTATACACTTTTGAAGTATCATTTACCAAATTGATGTAATGTGTTTTGTTATATCCAGGGTAAATAAACTCCACATTCAGATAATCCGCTGCCACCCACATGTTGCTTATAGCTATGGGGTCGTTGCCAATGCTATCTTTTGTAGCAGCCGTTACGTTAAAAATACCTTTGGTAAGAATTTCATACACATCGTTTAGTTTCACATCGTACTGATAACTGCTACCAGCTGCTTTGGTTGAGAGCACATCAAACTCGGCTATCACCCGCTGACCATCCTCAGGGCGATAATATTTCAAATCGTTGGTGAGCACCCAAAGCCGCGTGCTATCATCCAAATTCAAAAAAAAGGTGCTCTGCGCCGATGGATTTTCTACCGTAGCAATTTTTACCGTACTTGTGTTTTGAATGACGCTATTGCTGCTGCACGACCACACAAAAGGCAGCAAAATGGCTGCTAAGAATATTCGTTTCATATTGTTGTTTTATTTTTAATTGGATTAAAGTTGATATACCTGCATGAAGCATGATAGACTAGTTTCGTTACAAAACATCGTGT
The DNA here is from genome assembly GCA_001873635.1 of Porphyromonadaceae bacterium CG2_30_38_12. GTDB lineage: Bacteria > Bacteroidota > Bacteroidia > Bacteroidales > Paludibacteraceae > Paludibacter. The sequence goes on from MNZK01000086.1 coordinate 4,015, forward strand.
GGATTTTTATCGTGTTTGTAGTTTTAATTTTGTTCGCGTTGCCCCTGCTGGGATTGTCGATTGGTCGAAGTGCAACAAGCTGTCGGAGTAAACTCCAGTTATTTTAGTACTATCAGCCAGCGTAAAATTACATTTTATGGTATGCTTACCTTCGGCAATGCTCACTTCAAAACTTCCGTTAGCAATGTATTTTTGAATGTCGTATTTTACTATTTTTTCAAAATAATAAATAAATGCGCCTGTGTTGATGCTCATGGCATCTACTTCAATTTTTTTTCCGGGGTAAAAAGTAAACGCTTCGCCCGACTCAGAGGCGCGATAGATGCCAGCCGGTAAAAAATGACTGGTTGGGCTCACAAAAATATCTTCGATGGATAGAAACTGTCCAAATCCAACCAAGGTTTCTTGATCGTTTACATGAAGTGAATCGCTCCAGATAGACAGCGAAATGACGTTGTTATTGTTTTTATATTCGGCATAGTACGGTCCAAAAAACTCCACATAACCACCCGTGTAGGCTGGATTGGCTTCGTATGCAAATTTTGGAGCAGGGTCGTTTCCTACGCAAGCGTGTAGCAACAACAAAACTATAAAGGCAAGCAAGAACGATTTCATGAGATGGGACTAAAATTGATTTTATATTAAAACGCAAAAATAAAGCTAATGTTATGCCAACAGAACGTGCAGGCTGATTTTTTTTATCAAAAAAAACTTCTGCCTACTTTGCAGTGGACAGAAGTCTTAATTTCATTGTTTCTTTAAAAAGAATTAAGCTTTTGGTCTTGCTTCTTTCACTACCATGGTACGACCATCAAATTCAGCACCGTTCAATTCTTCGATTGCTTTTGTTGCAGCAGCATCATCGGCCATTTCTACAAATGCAAAACCTTTTGATTTTCCGGTTTCGCGGTCTTTGATAATTTTGCAAGAATCTACTTTGCCATACTCTTCCAAAATACCTTGGAGATCGTTTTCGCGAACTTTGTAACTTAAGTTACCTACGTAAATGTTCATAAAAATAAAAATAAAAATAATGAATAATTGTTTTACTCAAGAACAGCATAAACAAACGAGGTTTTGCGCGGTATCAATTCTGAAATAAGAAACGATAGGGTAACCATACGAAAGAAATACAGTATCTTAACGTTTGCAAAGAAACACAATATTTTTGATAATGCAAAATATTTGGAATAAAAGTTGTAAAAAATGTATTGTTTTATTTTAGCATAAATTTGGAAACAAAAACGTAGTTTTTAAATCAGAGAACCTAATGCTTTTTTGTATGTTTCGAGAACACGATTTCGTGCAAAAGCATGCTCTATCATTGGTTTAGGGTATGTCAGTTCATTGATTTCGGGCACCCACTTCCGAATATAAGTCAGCTGCGAGTCGAAACGTTTTGTTTGCTCCGTAGGGTTAAATACTCTAAAGTAGGGTGCTGCATCGCAGCCACATCCCGCAGCCCATTGCCAATTACCATTATTTGCCGAGAGGTCATAATCGAGAAGTTTTTGAGCAAAATATGCCTCGCCCCAACGCCAGTCTATGAGTAAATGCTTCACCAAAAACGATGCAGTTACCATGCGTACTCGGTTATGCATTAGCCCCGTAGCGTTAAGTTCGCGCATGCCAGCATCTACTATGGGGTAGCCGGTGTTGCCGGCACACCATTTCAGAAACTCGGCTTCGTTGTTTCGCCACGGAATAGCTTCGTAATTTGGCTTAAAAGCATATTGGATTACGTGGGGAAAGTGTACCAAAATCATCATAAAAAACTCACGCCAAATAAGCTCACTAAGAAAAACTTCGTCGGCTTGCATAGCCATTTTTACCATTTTCCGAATGCCTATTGTACCAAAACGAAGATGAACACTTAGTTTGGTTGTGCCATCTTGCATGGAAGGAAAGTTACGCGTTTCGGCGTAATTTTTCAATATGTGCGGTTCAAGGTATGGTTGCTCCCAACAAATGCCTGTGGGTTGAAACCCAATTTCGGTCAAAGTGGGCATTATTGAAGGCAGGTCGTGTATGAAATTTTGCAGCAAAAGCTCTGAACTCACTGGTTCGAAAGCATGTTCGAGGAGCATTGCTTTCCACTTTTTAGCATAAGGCGTGTAAATGGTATAAGGTTTTCCATCAGGCTTCAGCACTTCGTTTTTGGCAAAAACAACTTGGTCTTTGTAGGTTCGGAATGCAATATTTTTGATGGCAAGTAAGTGTTTTATTTCTTTGTCGCGTGCCATTGCGTGCGGCTCATAGTCTTCGTTGCAAAATACTTCTTTTACGTGATATGTTTCGCACAGCTTGGGGATTATTTGTGCGGGTGTACCGCATTTTACGACCAAACCAACATTGTGTTTATGAAGTGTTTCTTGCAGCACGAGCAGGCGTTGATAAATTAAATCAACGCGCTTATCAGCTTTATCTTGCAATTGATTCAGAATGTCGGTGTCAAAAACGAAAACAGGTATTACAGGGAGACCGCTTTTCAGAGCGTGAAACAAACCCACGTTATCTTCTAATCGTAAGTCGCGGCGAAACCAAAAAAGAGCAGTTTGCATACGTAGAGTTAATTTGGTAATGTCATATTATAGGTTCCATGGGAAACGAAAGCAGTCCTCATTAAACAATGCATAATCGGCATTACCGTTTACGGCAAAAGACTTTAATTGTTTTGCACCACTCAAAAGTTCATAAGCTAATGTTAGTGTCGAACCCGACTTTATGCGATCGTCCACGACAAGAATTTTTTTATCAATAAATTCAAAATCAATCGGTTGTAGCAATTTTGGTTTATCGAATCGTGGATGCTGAAATTCGTCTTTAAAATTAATTTTTAAAATTTGAACATCGATTTGAAGGCGCTGATTGATTATGCCAGCGGGTACTAAGCCACCATTGGCAATAGCAACAATGATATCGAAGGTTTCGACGAAACGTATTTCGTTGAAACGAAACATAATTTCCTCGAAGCTGCGGTAATTCATTGCTTTAGGCATTAGCAGACGCTTTCAGCAGGGCATAGCCACCAAAAACTTGTAACAACATGCCTGGGATACCGATGCGCAAATCTTGTGTTGCCACAAAGAAATTGCCTACTAATAACCATTCGATAGCTGATCCAACCAATTGATAGACAGCAACTGCCAATAGCAAATTCAAGATGGTTACTGTTTTGTTTTTGTGAGCAATGTAGGAAGCTGCGGCAGCCAAAACAACCGATTTAGTAAGCAATGCGGGCAAAACAGTTAGCGGTGGCATTGCAAAAAGAAGATGATTCAAAATGGGTGACAATAGGGCAGTTAGGAGACCTACCCAAAAACCATACTTATAAGCACCCACAAGGGTAAAAAAATAAATGGGTAGCAACATGAAACCTCCATTAGGAATAAGATGGGCTAATTGAGGCAAAGCCATGTTGCCTATCACAAATAATAGCGCAAAATAATAAGTTTTAAACGTTGTGAAATTGTAATTGTACAATTTGATAGATGCATTCATAAGTTGATTTTTTATGTTGATTTTTTTCACTGAAAAAAGAGTACAAATTTATAATTTTTTTTTTACAAAACTAATATTATTCTGTTTAAATTCTCTTATTATGCCGAATGAAGCTCATCAATGACCTGAAAAATTGATTTTTTGCTCTAAATTAGGCAATTTTTGATTGCTTTTTTTAATTTTTAACCGCCTTGTAAGTACCAAACGACTAAAAATGATGTACTTTTGTATGCATTTTTATCAATTTTGCAGAAAACTGCACCAAAATCAACATTGTCATTACATGAAGAATAACTTGCTTGCCAAACTTACCCCGCATTTTATTGCTATCCTGTTGTTTACTATCATTTCGTTTTTGTATTTAAAGCCTGTGTTGGAGGGCAAACAGCTACTTGGTCACGACAGTGAAAGTTGGATGTGCATGGCTAAAGAAACAATTGATTTCAACAAAGCCAATTCAGAACCAACTTTGTGGACAAATTCGATGTTTGGTGGCATGCCAACGTATCAAATATCAATGAATCAACCCTATAATTTGATTAAGTATGTAGAGCAGGTTATTATGACTTTTCCAGCTACTGTTTATAACTTAATGCTCTACTTTATAGGGTTTTACATCTTGTTGTTGGCTTTTAAATTTAAGCCATGGTTAGCCATTGTGGGTTCTATTGCTTTTACTTTTGCGTCCTATAATTTTATCATTATACTTGCCGGACATAATTCCAAAGCCATTACCATTGCCTACATGGCTCCTTTGATTGGAGCTGTTTTTAGCACTTTTAGGTCACAAAAATATGTGGGCGCATTGCTTACAAGTTTGTTTTTGAGTTTAGCCATTCGTGCTAATCATGTACAAATTCTCTATTACACATTCCTGATATTGTTAATTTTCGGTATTGTTGAGTTTGTGTATTGCCTCAAAGAAAAACATCTGAAGTCATTTTTTCAATCAGCTGGATTGTTGTTAGTAGCCGCTCTTATTGCATTAGGGATGAACGCAACAACCTTACTAACAACCTACGAATATGGCGAATACACCATGCGCGGCAAATCGAATGGTTTAACTGTGGACAGTCAGAATGCGCAACATGGACTGAATAAAGATTACATTACGCAGTGGAGTTATGGCAAAGCTGAAACATTGACTATGCTTATTCCTAATTTTAGAGGAGGTGCCAGTGGAGCTACTTTAGGACCTGACAGCAAAACAGCGGAAAAAATTAAAAGTTACAATGTTCCTAACATAGATAAGGTAATGAGCGATTTCCAATTGCCACTTTATTGGGGCGATCAGCCCGGAACATCGGGCCCTGTTTATTTGGGAGCCATCGTTATATTTCTTTTTGTGTTGAGCTTTTTTGTTGTCGAAAAACGCATACTATGGTGGTTGGTGCCCATGATTGTGCTTACAACAATGCTCTCGTGGGGAAAAAACTTAATGCCTCTGACCGACTTTTTCATCGACAATGTGCCGCTTTATAATAAGTTTCGCACCGTATCTATGGCCTTGGTTGCAGCGGGTTTTGGTATTACACTCTTGGCACTTATAGCTCTTAAAGAGCTCCTGACAACCGAGAAAGCAAAGGAAAAATTGCTGCGTCCCATACTCATAAGCGCAGCCGTCAGTGCGGGAATGGCGTTTGTTTTTGCACTCATTCCCTCGCTTGCAGGTAATTTTTCGTCGGCTGCCGATGCTCAATTTACGGGCGATTATGCTTTTCTGAAGGCAACTTTGCCCCTCGATAGAGAAGCGCTCTTACGCGCTGATGCTTGGCGTTCGGTGTTGCTTATTTTAGCAGCCCTTGTTGTGCTTTGGCTATTTGTGAAGGATAAATTGAAAACTAATGTGGCAGTTGTTCTTTTTGGCATACTTTTCTTAGCCGACTTAGTGCCAGTGGCTAAGCGCTACCTGAATGATAGCAACTTTGAACGTAAACGTCGCATCGAATCGCTTATCCAGCCCTCCAAGGCTGATGAAATGATACTGACCGACAAATCGGATTATCGCGTTTTGGATGGCACCGTGAGCATTTTTAATGATTCCAAGCCATCTTATTTTCATAAAAATATTGGCGGTTATCATGCCGCGAAACTTCGACGCTATCAAGAGTTGATTAATATGCACATTGAAAAGGAAATAGGTCAACTGTTTGGAGCTTTTGGTCGTGCAAAAACATTTCAAGAAATTTCGCCGGTGTTCGATTCGTTGCAGGTGCTCAATATGCTCAACATGAAATACATTATCTATAACAAAGATGCAGCACCGCTTTTGAATCCATATTGTAATGGCAATGCTTGGTTTGTTCAGCAAGTACGGGTAGCCGACAATGCAAACGATGAAATGAGCTTGTTGGGACAAATAAATACCAAAAAAGCTTTGGTGGTAGATAAAAGTTATCAAGCCATGCTCCCAGCCACATTAGTTGCCGATAGCACAGCGAGCATTAAACTTCAAACCTATCAACCCAACCAGTTGATATATAGTTTCAATTCAGCAACCAATCAGCTTGCTGTTTTCTCGGAAATATACTACGATAAAGGCTGGAATGCTTACATCAATGGTGCGAAAGTGCCCTATTTCCGTGTCAATTACTTGCTTCGGGCTATGTCGCTCCCAAAGGGGAATTATGAAGTGGTATTTAAATTTGAACCTGTTTTGTATCGTTTAGGAAATACTATTGCACTGGCTTCGTCGATTATCTTTATACTCTGTTTTCTGGCATATAGCTTTGTTTGGTTCAGAAAAAGGAAAGTTGCGTAGTGATAAAATTGTGTAATGTTAAAATGAAATAAAGAGCATATTGAAATCATGAAGAAATTTAGAAATATTGAGTTTGGTTCTACCCTGAGCATGTCGTTGGTGTTGTTCTTGATTGGATTGGTAACTATGTTGCTTTTTGTAGCCAAAGATATGAGCGTATTTGTGAAAGAAAATATTAATCTATCGGTTATTATGCAGGATGACCAAGATGAAAGTCAAGCAAACCGCATAGAGAAATATCTGTTGGATGCAAATTACGCACATTCAGTAATTTACATTTCCAAGCAAGATGCTTTGAAAGAGCACATTGCAGCTTTGGGCGAAGATCCACAAGAGTTTTTGGGCTTCAACCCACTCAAAGCCTCCCTCGAAGTTAAGCTGAAAGCTGAGTATGCCAACACGGATAGTGTGAATTTGATAGAGCAGAAACTAAAAACCTTTGATGGTATTGATCGCATTGCTTATCAGAAAGATTTGATTAGCCTTGTGAACGACAATGTACGTAAAATTAGTCTCATTCTGCTTGGTTTGGCTTTTGTATTATTGCTTGTGGCAGTGGCACTGATAAACAACACGGTACGACTGTCGGTATATTCAAATCGTTTTTTGATAAATACCATGCAAATGGTGGGGGCAACCAATTGGTTTATCCGCAAACCTTATGTTCGTAGAGCTATTATAATAGGTGTGGTTGCAGCTATACTTTCCTTAATTCTGCTACTTTTTACACTCTATTACGTGCTTTATGAGTTTGAACTCACAGGATTTAGTATCAATCCAGTTTCAGCCTTTTTGATTTCATTTATTGTTATTTTTTCGGGTATTGTGTTAATGGCGGTGTCAACCTATTTGTCAATAGGTAAATACCTTAAAATGAGCACAAACGACATGTATATTGCTTAATATATTTTAGATTAAATATTTAAAATAATTTATTCAAACTAACTAACTCACTTACATTCATTTTAATAAAAGTCAATTTTTATGGAAAATAATAAACAATTAAAGCTATCCAATACGAATTTCATATTAATAGCTGTAGGGTTTTTAATCATCGTAACAGGTTTTTTATTGATGACAGGTTCGGCAACAATAATTGATTTTAACCCTGATGTTTTTAGCTTTCGTCGTATTACAGTAGCTCCAATGGTTTCATTAGCAGGCTTTTTATTTGTTATTTTTGCCATTTTATACCAACCAAAAAGCTCAAAAAAATGACTTATTTGCAAACCATTATCATAGCTATTGTAGAAGGACTTACTGAGTTTTTACCTGTGTCATCAACGGGTCACATGATTATTGCACAAAGCATATTGGGTGTTCCGAGCACTGAATTTGTAAAAGCATTTACAATCAATATTCAATTTGGAGCAATCTTGTCGGTGATGGTGCTTTACTGGAAACGTTTTTTTCAAACCTTTGATTTTTATTGGAAATTGTTAGTTGCTTTTTTGCCGGCAGCAGTAATTGGCTTTTTGGCAAGCGACTACATTGATGCCATGCTCGAAAGTGTTACTGTTGTTGCTATCATGCTTGTTATAGGTGGTGTGCTGATGCTTTTTGTGGATAAATGGTTTAACCACCCCAACGACAAGCAAACTATGGATTGGAAGCAGGCTCTAAAGATAGGATTTTTTCAGTGTATAGCTATGATTCCGGGTGTATCACGCTCTATGGCAACCATTGTAGGTGGTATGACTACCAAAATGACGCGCCAACATGCCGCTGAGTTTTCGTTTTTCTTAGCAGTTCCTACCATGGCAGCCGCTTCGGGCTATAAACTGCTAAAATTAGTACTCGAACCTGATGGAGCAAAGCTATTGGTGGATAATTTACCTACACTACTTGTGGGAAATGTTGTGGCTTTTGTTGTTGCAATGGCTGCTATCAAATTTTTCATAAGTTTCCTTACTAAATATGGGTTTAAAGCTTTTGGTTATTATCGCATTGTTGTAGGTGTTGCGTTGTTAGTTTTAGCAGCAATGGGTGTGAATTTGAGTATTATTTAAAAAAGATATGAATTTTATAGACGGTGAAGTGCTGTATGTACTTAAACCTTTGCACTGGACCTCATTCAATTTAGTAAGCAAACTTCGGTGGAAGTTGCAGAATACTTTGAAAATAAAAAAGTTGAAAGTAGGACATGCCGGCACACTCGACCCCCTTGCTACGGGCGTTATGATTATTTGTACGGGCAAAAAAACGAAATTGATAGAGAGTTTTCAGTATCAAACCAAAGAATATGTTGCAAGTTTGGAGCTGGGAGCTACCACAGCAAGCTTCGACAAGGAGCTACCCATCGATGCCACCTATCCTACTGCACATATCTCACGTGAGATGTTGGATGCAGTAATTCCTACTTTTACAGGCGAGATATGGCAAGTTCCACCTGCATATTCGGCAGTAAAAGTAGATGGCAAGCGCGCTTACAACTATGCGCGCGAAGGAATAGAGCTTACTTTGCAGCCCAAACTATTGGTGATTGACGAAATTGAAATTCTTTCGTTTGCGATGCCAATTTTGAAACTGCGTGTTGTGTGCAGTAAAGGAACTTACATCAGGGCATTAGCGCGCGACATTGGTTTGGCTCTTGGCAGTGGTGCACATTTAACTGCATTAGAACGTACGCGCATTGGCGAAATATCGACAAAAGATTGTTGGGAAATAGACGACTTGTTGCTTCACATTGAGGCAGATGTGCATGCACAACAAGCTCCTCTATTGTAATTTATATAAAATTGGTTTTTAGTTTATTAGACAAAATAAAGCATTATGAAGTTATCGAAATTTAAGTTTAAATTGCCCGATGAGTTAATCGCGCAATATCCCTCTCATCATCGCGATGAATCGCGCTTGATGGTACTGAATCGTGAAACAGGAGATATTGAACATCGCATTTTTAAAGATTTGCTTACGTATTACAACGAAAGCGACTTGTTTGTATTTAACGATACCAAAGTTTTTCCGGCACGCTTGTATGGTAACAAAGAAAAGACTGGCGCCCAAATAGAGGTTTTTTTAATGCGTGAATTAAACCACGACATGAAATTGTGGGATGTGCTTGTAGAGCCTGCTCGCAAAATTCGTATTGGCAACAAATTGTATTTTGGCGAAGACGATTCGGTGGTGGCTGAAGTTATCGACAATACAACATCGCGCGGACGCACGTTGCGATTCCTATTCGACGGCACGCACGAAGAATTTAAAAAAGCACTTTTTGACCTTGGCGAAACACCACTTCCCAAAAATATCACTCGCCCGGTAGAGCCAGATGATGCCGAACGTTTTCAAACAATTTTTGCCAAAAACGAGGGTGCTGTTTCCATGCCCGCAGCTGGTGCTCATTTTAGCCGTGAGCTGCTCAAAAGAATTGAAATAAGAGGAATTGATACCGCTTTTATAACATCGCACATGAGCTTAGGTAATTTTAGAGATATTGATGTTGAAGATTTGACCAAGCACAAAATGGACTCCGAACAAATGCAAATTACTGCCGAAACAAGTAATATTGTTAATGCAAAACGCGAAGAAGGCAAAAACATCTGTGCCGTTGGCGTTACAGTGATGCGAGCCTTGGAAACAGTTGTTGGTACCGAAGGTAAAATTAAACCTTACGATGGCTGGACAAATAAATTTATTTTTCCGCCATACGATTTTACCGTAGCTAATTCGCTCATTACCAATTTCCATTTGCCTTATTCTACCCTGCTCATGCTTGCTGCCGCTTTTGGCGATTACGATAGGGTAATGGCTGCCTACGAGGTTGCCATAGCCGAAGGTTATCGCTTTGGAGTGTATGGCGATGCCATGCTGATTATCTAAAATTTTTATATTTAGTTGTGAGGTAGCTTGTTATGCAAGTCTGCCTCACACATTTTCGCACCCCGTTTAATTTCCGTATCTTTGTGCTAAAATCCGGTTGGATTTGTAATTACAAAGTATGACATTTGAAAAATTAGATCTTATAGAGCCGATCTTAAATGCTCTAAAACACGAAGGATATACCAAACCTACTCCCATTCAGGAAATTTCTATTCCCATAGTACTTCAAGGCGGCGATTTATTAGGATGTGCGCAAACTGGCACTGGTAAAACAGCAGCTTTTGCTATTCCCATTTTGCAAATATTGTCAAAAAATGCCTCTAACGAACGCACATCACGAAAGATAAAAGCACTTATCGTAACACCAACCCGCGAGCTTGCCATTCAAATTGGCGAAAGCTTTGCTAATTATGGTCGCTTCCTTAATTTGCGCCACACAGTGGTTTTTGGTGGCGTGTCGCAGCAGTCGCAGGTGAATCCTCTAAAAATGGGTGTAGATATCTTGATAGCAACGCCAGGTCGCTTGCTCGATTTGCAAAACCAAGGCTACATAAAACTCAATGACCTCAGCATTTTTGTGCTCGACGAAGCCGATAGAATGCTCGATATGGGATTCATTCACGACATAAAAAAATTGATAAAATTAATTCCAGCCAAAAGACAATCGCTGTTTTTCTCAGCTACAATGCCCGAATCAATTCGTGTGTTGGCTGGGACTATACTCTCCAAACCCGATGAAGTAGAGGTAACACCGGCATCTACAACAGCCGAAACAGTGCAGCAAGAAATGTATTTTGTGGATGCTGCCAACAAAAAAGACTTGTTGATACATTTGTTGCAAGACAAAAAAATTGCATCCGCGCTAGTATTTACCCGAACCAAACACGGCGCCGACAAAGTTCAACGTTTCCTGTCCAAAGCTCATATCAAAACAGAGGCAATACACGGCAACAAATCGCAAAATGCACGACAGAATGCTTTGCGAAATTTTAAAGATGGAACAACACGCGTGTTGGTAGCTACGGACATTGCAGCGCGTGGTATTGATATCGACGACCTTAATTTGGTGATAAATTTTGAAATTCCGAACATCCCGGAAACCTATGTGCATCGCATTGGACGTACGGGTAGAGCGGGACTCGATGGCAAGGCAGTGTCGTTTTGCGACGTAGAAGAACATGCTTATTTACGCGATATTCAAAAGCTAATTTCAATTCAGATTCCGGTGGTGAGCGAGCACCCCTACCCCGCCGAAAACTTGCCACCCGAACACGACAGTAACAAAATAAAGCGCAATCTGACCAAAAATCGGAACAAACGCCCAACCATAGACCCAAGCAAAGGCAAACGGAGAAAAGAAACCGACAAAATAGTAAGCAAACCGCAACAACCAACCAAATCAAACTCGATGCACGAACCGCATTTGGCAAAACCCATTAAGCGCTCGTAGAAAACGGAGCAAAAGATAGGTGTAAACGATTTACAACACAACGTTCGGTGGCAGAAAGGCTTTTATATCTTTCCCATACGAAATTAAATCGCGTGCTACGGTAGAAGATATGTGCGCATATTCGGCTTCGGTGAATAGGATAACCGTTTCCACACCGCTCAGTATCCGATTGGTATCGCCGATGGTGCGTTCGTATTCAAAATCGCCTACCGAGCGCAAGCCACGCAAAATAAAACCAGCATTCACAGCTTGCGCAAAATCCACCGTTAAGGAATCGTACGTACTCACGTGAACGCGTTTTTCGCCTTCAAAAGCCTGCTCAATCATAGCTTTACGCTTTTCGATATCGAAAAGCGTTTTCTTCGATTGGTTATGCCCAATAGCAACAATAAGCTCGTCAAAAATTTTTAATCCCCGCATCACAATGCTGTAATGCCCAATGGTAAAAGGGTCGAAAGTACCAGGAAAGATGGCTCGTTTCATTTAGTTGTAATTTTAACTTCGTCGATATAATAGCCGCCCATAAAAGAATTTATATGTACCCAATAATGTTCATTTGAATTACAAACAGAACAAGTTACACCAACCGAGTCTCGTATGGCTTTAAATTTATGCTTACAATTATCCTCATCTGGAAATTGGTGATATGAAATTGAGTAAATTCATTGTTTTGTTTTTTTATTTAACAACAAAGATAATATCTCTTTAGATGCCTAAACGGATAAATCATAACGTTTAATCCACAAAATTTTCTTTTTTCTCAACAATGTATTCAGGGCGATTTTTAATCTCATCAAATAAATTACCAATGTATGCCCCTACAATGCCAATAGTAACTAATTGTACACCTCCAAAAAAAATTATAGCAACAAAGAGCGAAGTCCAGCCGGAGTCAGAATGAGTGTAGCCAAATATTTTACCAAAGAGCGACCAGAGAGCCATTATTATCGAAAAAAATACGGAAATGAAGCCTAAGGTAGTGGCTAATCGTAATGGTTTTGTAGAGAAGTACAATAATGAACTTGCCGCAAACCGAATCATTTTTGATAGTGGATATTTTGTTTCGCCAGCAAAGCGAGCTTCCCTTTCGTAGTAAAAAGGCACTTGTTTAAAACCAACCCAAGTTATTAACCCGCGAATATATTTTCTTTTTTCGCTAAGCCTATTAAATTCTCGAATAATATTTCTATCTACAAGTCTAAAATCACCCGTATCGACAGGGAGTTTTATTTCAGAGAAAAAATTCAAAAAACGATAAAAAAGTTTGGCATTGAATTTTTTAAAAAAACCTTCACCTTTTCGATTTATCCTTACGCAATAGACCACATTTGCATCATTATCATGCAAAGTTTTTATCATAGTAGGAATCAGTTCAGGAGGGTCTTGCAAATCGGCATCAATAATAACTGCCATGTCGGAACGACAATTATTCAGCCCAGCAGTAACAGCTTTTTGATGACCAAAATTACGAGAAAAAGTAATAATCTTAATAGACTTATCATCTTTTGCCAACGAAGTAAGTATTTTTGAAGTATCATCTTGACTTCCATCGTTTATAAAAATAATTTCGGAAGGGTATTCTAATGTTGCCAAGGTTGTTTTTAAACGATTATAACATTCCAACAACACCTTATCCTCATTATAGCAAGGCACAATTACGCTTATCGAATAATTCATTCTCTATGTAGTTTTGAAAGTAAAGTACTTACTCAATATAAAATTCATAAACGTATAAATAACGTTGGATATTAACTGGCATGTAAATGGCTCAAATTCGGTATAGTTGAGCATAAGATGCAAATTTACAAATTCTACTGAAAATGCCAACAAAAATGCAATTAAAAATCGAATCAATGTTGGTGTAATTTTGTTTCTATTGTTAAATGTCCAAGTCTTGTTCCAAAGAAAGCTATTTATTAACCCTATAACATATCCAATAATATTGGCGAAATAAGGCGAAAAAGAAAATATGATAGTTAATAACCAAATAATTGTGAGAGTAAGGAGCGTGTTCAATATGCCAACCGTAATGTATTTAACTAATTGAATATGAAATACATTTTTTAGAATTTTATTTAACATAGTACTCTACACGTTTAAAAATAGAAATAAAGACAGGTTTTTGTTCAAATTGGATAATTTTAATCCAATGCTTTTTATTAGCTAAATCACAGGCTAAAGAATCCTCCACATTTGAAATATTGGAATAAATAAAGTATTTTTTAGTTGGCTCATCTCCAACATATTGATCTTTGTCAATCAGTTCAGTATAGCGCCTGTTACCATATAAGCAAAATCCTGATGCAATGTCAGTGTAAGCAATTTTATTATCATCGATATACTTAAAACATTCAGAACGTAATTTGTAATAGGGTAAATGTCCAAGAGTTACATCCCATGACTTTGCAATTTGATCAGGATAAATCCAAAAATTCCCAGTTATCTCAAAAAGCAGGATGATAATAGCAAGCAAAGTATTTGTTTTATGGCTGAAATACTTTTCCAATCCTATAAGCACAATAAGGCATAACAAAGAATAACAAGGCAGGAAATAACGAGCAGAAAAAGGCATTTGGGTCATAAAAATAAAAACAACATACAAACTAAATAGAAGGAAGCATAGTAAAATTATAAATTTTTCATTAGTTGTAATTTTATAGTTAGCTTTAATAATTTTAAAAATAATATAAATGGCTAATATCCAGACAAAAAAACGTCCATTCTCGATATTACGAATTGCAAATTCAGCAAAATGTTTAG